>JADGHC010000169.1 GCA_019689655.1 Microbispora sp. | reverse complement strand
GTGAAGATCTTGGCGTCGCGGTGGAAGCGCTCGACCGGGTGCTCGCGGGTGTAGCCGGCCCCGCCGAGGATCTGGATGGCCTGCTCGGTGACCCAGACGGCCGTCTCGCTCGCGACCAGCTTGCTCATCGACCCCTCGGCCTGCCCGAACCGCCGGCCCTGGCGGGCCATCCACGCGGCCCGCCAGGTCATCAGGCGGGCGATGTCCACCCGGGTGGCCATGTCGGCGAGCAGGAAGGCGACGGCCTGGTTCTCTCCGATCTTGCGGCCGAACTGCTCGCGTTCCCGGGCGTAGTCGCGGGCGTACTCGAAGGCGGCGCGGGCGATGCCGACGGCCATGGAGGCGACGAGAGGGCGGGTGGTCTCGAAGGTCCGCAGCGCGGCGTGCTCGCCGGACCGCTCCCCGGAACGCACCCGGGCGAGCCGCTCGTCCAGCTTCTCCTTCCCGCCCACCAGGCACCGGCCGGGGACCCGTACGTCGTCCAGGACGACCTCGGCGGTGTGCGAGGCCCGGATGCCGTGCTTTTTGAACTTCTGACCCTGGGACAGGCCGCGCGTGCCGGGCGGGACGATGAAGGACGCCTGACCCCGGGTGCCGAGGGAGGGATCGACCGAGGCCACGATGACGTGGACGTTGGCGATGCCGCCGTTGGTGGCCCAGGTCTTCACGCCGTTGAGGACCCACTCGTCCTTCGCCTCGTCGTAGACCGCCCGCGTCCTGATCGCGCCGACGTCGCTGCCGGCGTCCGGCTCCGAGGAGCAGAACGCGGCGACCTTGACGTCGTCGGGCGTGCCGAACATCTGGGGCAGCCACTCGCCCATCTGCTCGGGGGTGCCGTTCGCGGCGATGGAGGCGGCGGCCAGGCCGGTGCCCACGAGCGACAGGCCGATGCCCGCGTCCCCCCAGAACAGCTCCTCGAACGCCACGGGCAGGCCGAGCCCCGACTCCTCGAACCACTGCTGGGCGAAGAAGTCCAGCGAGTACAGCCCGATCTTGGCGGCCTCCTGGATGACCGGCCAGGGCGTCTCCTCGCGCTCGTCCCACTCCGCGCCCGCCGGGCGGATGACATCCCGGGCGAACTCGTGGACCCAGTCGCGCAGCTCGCGAACATCGTCGCTCAACTCGGGGCAGAAGGTCATCGGGGGTCTCCTCTCGATAGTGTTACCAACGGTAACACCTCAGCCGGAGGAGCCGATCACCGCAGCCGGGACGCGTACTGGGGGATGGTCGCCATCGGCGGGCGCTCGGCCACCCCGACCTCCCGCATCACCGGGCGGTGCCCGGAGGGGCCGCGCTGGAACTGGACGAGCCGCGTGGACGGCTCGTGCAACGGAACGATCTTGTCCTGGCGCTCCAGCCGGGCCCAGGCGGTGTGCATGATCTGCGCGGCCATTGCGCCGAGCGCCTCCGTCGACTGGTGGGAGTGGACCCGGCGGCCCAGGTCGACCTGGGCGAGCGCGTCGAGCCCCACCAGGTCCAGCAGGTCGATGAGGAGGCCGAGCTCCACGCCGTACCCGGTGACGAACGGCACCCGTTCGAGGACCGCGCGACGGCCGGCGTATTCGCCCGCGAGCGGCTGCACGAACCCGGCGAGCAACGGCCAGTGCAGGTTGAGCAGCGGCCGGGCGACCAGCTCGGTCACCCTGCCACCGGCGTTCGGCTCGGCCGCGCCCAGCAGCGGCCGGTCGTAACACGCCTTCACGTACCCGACCGCGGGGTCGGTCAGCAGGGGCCCCAGCAGGCCGGTCACGAACGAGGTCCGGAACTCGCGCAGGTCGGCGTCGACGAACACCACCAGGTCACCGGTCGTCACCGCGAGGGACTTCCACAGCGCCTCGCCCTTGCCGTCGCAGCGTGGATCGTGCAGCTCGGGCAGGATCTCGTCCTGCGCGAAGACCTTCGCCCCGGCGCGTAAGGCCCGGGCCGCCGTGTCGTCCGTCGACCGCGAGTCGATCACGATGAGCTCGTCCACCAGCGGAACGGCCTCGACGAGGTCGCGGCGCACGGCGGAGACGATCTCCCCGACCGTCTCCTCCTCGTTCCTGGCCGGCAGCACCACCGAGATCGTGGTGCGTCCCTTGGCGGACAGCAGGGCACGGGCCGGCCAGTCGGCCGCCGACGAGGTACGCCGACTCAGCCACGCCTCCACCTCAGGAAGCACTACGTCCTCCCCCTATCCGCCACTTTTGCTGGCATCACCTTATGCGGCGGCCGGAGGAGGCGATCAGCACCAACCCCCCTCCCAGCGCCAGCACTCCCGCCTGTCCGTACATGAGCGCGGTGAAACCGTACGGCGCGGCGGCCGTGGCCACGACCGGACCGATGCTGGCCCCGGTGAACAGGAAGAACGTGAACAGGGAGACGGCCGTGGCCCGCGCGGGACCGGCCAGCAGGCCCACGGTCTCGATCACGGCGGGAGCGGCGACGCCGATCGCGAAGGTGAAGACGGCCAGCAGCACCGCCAACACGGCGACGCCGGGGGCGGTCAGCCCGACCACCAACGCGACCACCGCGGCGATCCCGACGGCCAGCGCGGCCCTGCGGGCCGGGGAGATCCTGGCCAGGTACGGCGTGACGAACGGGATCACCGCGATCGCCGGTAGCGCGGTGGCCCGCAGCGTCAGCAGCGCGGAGGCATCGCCGGCGACGCCGGCGGGGCCCGCGAGCTGCAGCGCGGTGTAGAGGGCGACGAACGCGCCGAGGATCGTCAGCGTCGCGGCGTACACCAGGACCAGGCGGGGTTTGCGCAGCAGTGCCGGGACGACGGTGTAGGGGTTCGCACCGGCGCGGCGGCCGGTGTCGGGCAGCATCACCCTGCGCAGCACCACGGCCGTGACGGCGAACGCGGCGCCGCCGAGCAGGAAGACCGGCCGCCACCCGAACAGGTCGACGAGCTCCTTGGCGACGAGCTGCGCGACCACGGCCGAGGCGAACAGCGCGCTGACCACGGAGGTCAGCGTGACGGCCCGGCGGCGGGGCTCGACGCGCTCGGCGATGTACGCGAACGCGGTGGGGGCGAAGACGGCGGTGGTGACGCCTTCGATCACCCGCAGGGCGAGCGCCGTCCCGGGGCCGGGGCTCAGCGCGACCAGCGCGGTCGTGACCGCCGTGACCGCCATGCCCCAGGTCATCACGCGGCGCCTGCCGTACAGGTCGGACAGCGGGCCGAACACCAGGAAGCCGCCCGCGTAGCCGAGGCCGAAGGCGCTGACGAGCCAGGCGAGAGCGGCGGCGGGTACGCCCCAATCCGCCGACATCCGCGGCAGCAGGGGGATCACGACGTAGAGGTGCCCGGTGGCGAGGAGCCCGGCCGGCACGAACGCGGCCACGGTGCGCCACGCCGGCGCGTACGTCTCGCGCGGCGCGGGGGGTGCGGTGACGACGGAAGTCGATGTGTTCATGGCGGGGACAGTAACCAACCAACCAGTTGGATGTCAACCAACCAGTTGGTGGCGAGATGGGTATGCTGGGGACGCCTGGACCCCGTCCGCTCGTGAATCCGGAGGATGCCGATGTCACCCCGCAAAGACGCCAAGGACCCCACCGCCGCCACCAAGGCCGCCCTGCTGGAGGCCGCGCGGACGGAGTTCGCGGCGTACGGCGTGGCCGGCGCGCGGGTGGACCGCATCGCCGAGCGCGCCGGGGTGAACAAGGAGCGCATCTACGGGCACTTCGGCAGCAAGGAGAAGCTGTTCGACGCCGTCATCAAGTCGGCGCTCGACGAGGTCGCCGCGGCGGTGGCGATGCCGGGCAAGGATCCGGCGGAGTACGTCGGCAACCTCTTCGACTTCTACGTCGCGCACCCCGACCTGGTACGCCTGCTGATGTGGGAGGCGCTGCACTACAGGAGTGAAGACGACCTCCTGCCCGGCCAGGAGCTCCGGGTGGACAAGTGCCGCTCGAAGACCGAATCGCTCGCCGAGGGTCTCGGCCGGGAGCCGGACGACTCGGTCGCCCGGATGGTGTTCTCGCTGATCGGCATGGCGATGTGGCCGAGCGTCATGCCGCAGCTCGCCCGTATCACGGTGGGTGAGGGGGCGGCGACATCCGAGGGACAGCGGGCGATGCGCGAGCACCTCGTGGCGTTCGTCCGCGCCGCCGTCGGGAAGTAACCGCCGCCGGGAAGTAACCGCCGCCGGGAAGTGACCGCGGCGCCGGGGCCGGCCGCGGCTCAGCCCTGGGCGGCGTGGCGTTCGAGGAACGCGTACACGTCGGCCTCGTCCACACCGGGGAACGACCCGGGCGGCAGCGCGGCCAGCACATGGGAGTTGGCGCGCGCCGACGGCCAGGCGTAGCCCTCCCAGCGCTGCGCGAGCTCGGCGGGCGGGCGGCGGCAGCACTCGCCGGCCGGGCAGTTCGACTTGGTGCGGTTGGTGGTCTCGCGCCCGCGGAACCACCGCGACTCCCGGTACGGCACGCCCAGCGTGATCGCGAAGTCCTTCTCCTGCGACGGGTCGACGTGGGCGACGCAGAAGTACGTGCCGGTGGGCGTGTCGCAGTACTGGTAGTACAGCGAGAACCGGTCGGGCGAGTGGAACACCTGGCGTCCCGACCACTGCTGGCACAGCCGCTGCCCCTCGATCGCCCCCTGCTCGTCGGCCGGGAAGACGATCCCGTCGTTCTCGTACGCCTTGTAGATGATGCCGCCGGCGTCGTTGCGTACGAAGTGGCAGACGAGGTCCAGGTGGCGGGTGGCGAGGTTGGTGAACCGGTGCGCCGCCATCTCGTAGGACACCGCGAACACATCGCGCAGGTCCTCCACCGACAGCGCCTTGTCCTGCTTGGCCTCCCGCAGGTACGGCACGGCCGTCGTCTCGGGCACGAGGAGGGCCGCGGCGAAGTAGTTGGCCTCCACCCGCTGGCGCAGGAAGTCGGCGAAGTCGCGCGGCTTGTGGTGCTGGAGCGCGATGTGCCCGAGCGTCTGCAGCAGCACGGTGCGCGGCGTGTGCATGCCGAGCTGCTGCCGTTTGACGTAGATGCGCCGGTTGCGCAGGTCGGTCACCGACCGCGCCGACCGGGGCAGGTCGGGGGCGGAGTGCACGGTGAACCCGAAGTACGACACCAGTGCCTGGACCATGCTCTCCGACAGCGCGCCGGTCCGGTAACCGACGGCGGTCAGCGCCTCGGCCGCGGCCTTCTCGATCTCCTCGAAGTAGTTGCCCAGCTCGCGCTGCTTTCGGCGCAGCTCGGCGTTGGCCGCCCGCGCCTCCTCCGGCGTGGCCGTGCCCTTCGCCTCCCTGGCCTTGAGTTCCTCGAACAGGGCGAGGATGTGCTCCAGCACTTCGTTGGGCACCCGCGAGGAGACCTTCAGCCGGCTCAGCCCGAGCCCCGCGTAGAGCGGGTCGCGCTGGGCCTCCTCCAGGGCGATCTCGAGCTGGGCCCGCCGGTTCGGCGCCTGCCTGCGCAGCAGCTCCTCCACCGGCACGTTGAGCGCGCCGGCCAGCGACTTCAGCAGCGACAGCTTGGGCTCTCGTTTGCCGTTCTCCAGCAGCGACAGCTGGCTGGGCGCGCGCCCGACGCGCTCGCCGAGCTCGGAGAGCGTGAGACCGCGCTGCTTGCGCAGGTGCTTGAGCCGCTGGCCGAAGGCCAGGAGATCGAGCTCGTGCGTCAAAGACAGCGGTTCTTCACCCAGAACGGAGGCCATGGCCGGATCTTATGCGGAAAATCGGCGTTTCTTCCAACGGCACGTGATCCACTTCACACGGATTGGTCTAGTCCATAGGGAAAACTTCACACTTCTTCACACTGGAATACCCGTCAGTCTTCCATATGACAGAAAAAATATCGTTCTTTCCACCCATACCGTCTTGTGGATGTCTTGATATCGACACAAACTCGGAAGCAAGCCCCCAGGTGACGACAACGCACGCAACAAGGGAGTGACCGGACATGTCGGATCGCCGCACCGAAGCCGCCCGGCGGCTGCAGCAGGACTGGGACACCAATCCGCGGTGGAAGAACGTCGAGCGGACCTATACGGCCGAGGACGTCATCCGCCTGCGCGGCTCGGTGCAGGAGGAGTACACGCTGGCCCGTCTCGGCGCCGAGCGCCTGTGGGATCTGCTGCACCGCGAGGACTACGTCCACGCCCTGGGCGCGCTGACCGGCAACCAGGCGGTCCAGCAGGTGAGGGCGGGTCTCAAGGCCATCTACCTGTCCGGCTGGCAGGTGGCGGCCGACGCCAACCTCAGCGGTCACACCTACCCCGATCAGAGCCTCTACCCGGCCAACTCGGTCCCCGCCGTGGTCCGCCGGATCAACAACGCGCTGCTCCGGGCCGACCAGATCAGCTGGGCGGAGGGCGACGAGGACGCCCCACACTGGCTGGCGCCCATCGTGGCCGACGCGGAGGCCGGATTCGGCGGCGTGCTCAACGCGTTCGAGCTGATGAAGGCCATGATCGCGGCCGGTGCCGCGGGCGTGCACTGGGAGGACCAGCTCGCCTCGGAGAAGAAGTGCGGCCACCTCGGCGGCAAGGTGCTGATCCCCACCGGCCAGCACATCAAGACCCTCAACGCGGCCCGCCTCGCGGCCGACGTGGCGGGCGTCCCCACCCTGATCATCGCGCGGACCGACGCCCAGGCCGCGACGCTGCTGACCAGCGACGTGGACCCCCGCGACCGTCCCTTCTGCACCGGCGACCGCACCTCCGAGGGCTTCTACCGGGTCCGCAACGGCGTCGACGCCTGCATCGCCCGGGGCCTCGCCTACGCGCCGTACGCCGACCTGCTGTGGATGGAGACCTCCACGCCCGACCTCGACGTGGCCCGCGAGTTCGCGGAGGCGATCAAGCGGGAGTACCCCGACCAGATGCTGGCCTACAACTGCTCGCCGTCGTTCAACTGGAAGAAGCACCTGGACGACGCGACGATCGCCAAGTTCCAGCGCGAGCTGGGCCACATGGGGTACAAGTTCCAGTTCATCACCCTCGCCGGCTTCCACTCGCTGAACTACTCGATGTTCGACCTGGCCCGCGGCTACGCCGAGGAGGGCATGCCCGCGTACGTCGGGCTGCAGGAGGCCGAGTTCGCCGCCGAGCGCCGCGGCTACACCGCCACCCGCCACCAGCGGGAGGTCGGCACCGGATACTTCGACCTGGTGAGCACGGCCATCGCGCCGGACTCCTCCACGACGGCCCTAAAGGGCTCGACGGAGGAAGCGCAGTTCGCCGCGGCTCACTGACCGCGGCGCGCGTCTCGGCCCAGGTCGGCAGCGGGCCCCGCCGCCGATCCGCAGGTCACCCCGGCACGGGGGAGCTGACGGACCGGCGCCGGGGCCTCATCTCAGCTCCGCAGCGCGCGGGCGTACCAGCGGCCGTCCAGCGTGTCGATGCGCAGCGGGCGGCCGAAGCAGTCGGACAGGTTCGGCCCGGTGAGCACCCGTTCCACCGGCCCGGCGGTCAGGATGCGGGTGTCCCGCATCAGCAGGGCATGCGTGGTGGTGGCCGGCACCTCCTCCAGGTGATGCGTGACCAGCACGGTCGTGAGCCCCCGCCGGGTGCGGGCCAGGTCTTCGAGCGCCTCGATCAGGTCCTCCCGCGCCGGCAGGTCGAGGCCCGCGAACGGCTCGTCGAGCAGCAGGATCGCGGGGTCGGCCATCAGCGCCCTGGCCACCCGGATCCGGGCCCGCTCCCCCTGCGAGCAGACCTGGAACCTGCGGTCGGCCAGGTCCTTGCAGCCGAGCTCGGCCAGCAGCCGGTGTGCCCGCTCTCGCTCCGCCTCGCCGTACCGGTCCCACAGCGGTGCGCTCGTCCCGGTGTGCCCGGTGAGGACGACGGTCAGCGCGGTGGCGCCCTCCTCCTCCAGCAGCGCCTCGTCCACGAGCCGCTGGCTGGCCGCGACCAGGCCGATGCTGCGGCGCAGTTCGCGCACGTCCACCCGGCCGAGCCGCCGCCCCAGCACCGTGGCCGTCCCCGAGCTCGGGTGCCGTACGGCGGCGGCGACCGACAGCATCGTCGTCTTCCCGGCGCCGTTGGGGCCGAGGATCACCCAGTGCTGGCCGTGCTCCACCCGCCAGGAGGCGCCGTTCACCAGGGTCCGGCCGACCACGCGGACGGTCACATCGTCGAGTTCGAGAGCCGCGTGCGTGCCCCCGTCCGTCATCGCTTCCATGAACACCAAGCATGCGGCACGCGACCGCCCGCCCGCGACGACATATCAGGGAATGGACGGGGCCGGGGTGGCCACCACGCCGGGCGACTCGCCCGCCGCCGGCGGGCTGGTGCCGGGCGCGGGAGACTCGCCGTCTCCCCACTGCGGCTCCCGTGTGACCCCCGGCGACGGCGCGGGCGACTGGCCCTGCCCGGGTGTGCCCGGGTGGCCCGGCGGCCTCGGGTGGCCCGGCTGCTCCGATTGGCCCGGCTGACCCGGGTGGTGCGGCTGACCCGGGTGGTGCGGGCGGCCCGGCGGGGACGGCCGGGCGGGACGGCAGTCCCCCGGCCGCCCGGTTACGCAGCGCCCGTCCACGGGCGGGCGCCGCAGCACCCCGGCGGGCGAGGGCGCCGAGGTGTGCCGCGGGTCCGCCCGGCCCGAGGGCGGCGGCCCGGACGGCGGCATGGTCCGCGTGGCCGTCACGGTCACCCTGGGCCGGGCGCCGTCGACGATGGGCACGACCGGCCTGGAGGTGCCGCGCACGTCCTCCGGCGGCAGGATCTCGTCCTCCCCGGGGACGATCACGGGCAGCGCGGACGGCGGGTGCGACGTGCTCTCCATGTGGGCCGACCCCGTGCCCGCGGCGACCACGGTTATCGCGGCGATCGTCACCGTGGCGAGGGCCGCGAAGCCCGCGTGCGGCACCTGCGCCCGCGGACGCGCCGCCCGCCGCCGCGCCGTCCTGCCCTGCGTCCGCCCCGGTTCCCGGTCCGCCGTACGGGCACTGCGTACGTCCGCCCGGCGGAAGACGGCGCCGGCCGGGTGGGGCACGGGCTGCCAGATCTCGTCGAGCACGGCGGCGACCGCCCGGCGGAGGTCGGCGGCCCCGTGCACGCCGCCCGCCGCGAGCAGGGAGGTCAGCAGCCGGGCGGCCTCCGGGCGGTCGGCCGGCTCGCGCCGCAGCGCCGCCGCCACGCCGTCCCGCAGCGGCTGCGGCACGGCGTCGATCCGCGGTTCCTCGACCAGGATGCGCCGGGTGAGCACGTCGAGATCGCCGGCGCCGAACGGATGCCGCCCGGTCGCCGCGTACGCGACCAGGCAGCCCCAGGAGAAGACGTCCGAGGCGGGGATGGCGTTGTGGCCCCGCAGCCGCTCGGGCGCGACCCAGCCCGGGCTGCCCATGATCTGCCCGGCCTGCGTGTGCGCCATCGCGACGTCCAGATCACGGGCGATCCCGAAGTCGATGACGAACGGCCCGCGCGGCGACAGCAGCACGTTGGCGGGCTTGAGGTCCCGGTGAACCAGTCCCGCCTCGTGGATGGCCACCAGCGCGGCGGCCGTGCCGAGGGCCACGCCGTACGCGAGATCGGGGGCGAGCGGGCCACGGGCGGCGACGACCTGGGAGAGCGCGGGGCCGGGGACGTACTCGGTGACGAGGTAGGGCCGCTCGCCGTCGAAGCCGGCCTCGATGACGGCGGCCGTGCAGAACGGCACCACGCGCCGGGAGAGCTCGACCTCCTCGGCGAAGCGGGCCCGCAGCGTGGGGTCCCCCAGATGCATGGGATGCGGCGTCTTCAACGCGGCGTATCCCCCGTCCGGGTGCTCGGCGAGGTAGACCACGCCCATTCCGCCGCTGCCCAGCCGGCCGAGCAGCAGGTGGCGGCCGATGACGACCGGGTCGCCCACGGTCAGCGGGCGCAGGCCGGGAGGCATGCCGTTCTGGAGGGCCGTCGCGCCACGTGCCATACGGAAGCTACCTCTCTCGAAGTGCCGCATAGCCACTGTGGCCGTTCGGAACGCGTCACGCGTTCAAGTAGCGGCAAGCGGCATGAGAGGTAAGCCCAATGACACCCCGAGGTAAGGTCCGCCGGAAGAAACCGCAGGTCACATAGGTCTCATAAGCCACAAATCACCGCCGCCCGCGTGAGGTGCCGATCGTCGCCATGCCGAGGCGCGCGCCGATCCAGAGTCTGCCCCGGGCACGCTCCCCCGGACGACGGCCGAGTGCGCGCGTGTCGGATCGTCCCGCCCGGCGGACGCGCGGGGCGCGTGAACGCCGCATCCGCCCCGCCGGTGCGACCACGCGCGCGGCCATCCCGGGTTCCGGCGCGCTCTCCGCCCTAGGCGGCCTCGGCTCCGGACGCGGAGTGGTAGGCGTCGACGGCCTCGGCGAAGCGGGCGACGTGGTCGAAGAACAGGCGGCCCTCGGGGAGGACGTCGGCGAAGAGGGGGAAGATGTGCGGCATGCGGTTCCACTCCTCGTACGTCACCTGCACGCCCTTCTCCCGGGCGCTGACGGCGACGCGGCGGGCCTCGTCGCGCAGCACCTCCGTGGAGCCCGTGACGATCATCAGCGGGGGGATGCCGGTGTAGTCGCCGTACACGGGGGACACGAGGGGGTCGAAGCAGTCGAGGCCGTCGGTCCAGCGGCGGGCGAGCCAGTCGACGCGGCCGGCGGGGAGCATCGGGTCGGACCACACGTTGGCGCGGCGGCGGCGGGCGCTGAGGTCGGTCCAGGGAGACAGGCAGATGCCCGCGGCGGGCAGGGGCATGCCCCGGTCGCGGAGGGACAGCAGCGTGGCCAGCGTGAGGTGGCCCCCGGCGGAGTCCCCGGCCAGCAGAATGTCCCGGGCGGCATAGCCGAGGTCGAGCAGGCCCTGGTACGCCTGGATCGCGTCCGACAGCGACTCGGCGAGGGAGTGGACCAGCCCCTGGCGGTAGTCGAGGGAGAACACCGGGCGGCCGGCGGCGACCGACATCCGCCACGTGATGGGCCGGTGGGTCGCCGGGGAGCAGACGAAGTAGGCCCCGCCGTGGAAGTAGAGCACCACCTTGGACTCGTCCAGGCCGGGCCCGCCGCGTACCCACTCTCCCTTGCACGAGCCGAAGCCGTCCGGGACCACCGACACGTGCTTGGGGAGGATCCCGGGGACCCGCTCACCGAGGCACATGATGCGGCTGGCCACGGCCATCCCGGCGGTGTTGCGGACGAGGATGGTGGAGATCGGCTTCATGGTGCCCCGGAGGACCCCGTTGATCGCGGCGGCCTGCCAGCTGACCGGATATTCGGGACGAACATCTATATTCAGCTCATGCCCCATGCAAGCCTCCCAAAAGGGACATTCACCCTTTGGTCATAGGTTCTACCCGCAGTCATGTTTCACCCCCCTCACGGCAAGGTTACGACAAGATAACGGACATGGGGCATGGAGCCCGTGACGTGCGGCTTTGCGGCCGCATCGGGGCGCGGCGGCGCGCCCCGCCGCCCCCCCCCCGGTGGCGTATAAACAAAACCCCGCCCACCACA
>JADGHC010000168.1 GCA_019689655.1 Microbispora sp. | reverse complement strand
GGGCGGGGCCGCGGCGGCCCGCAGGGCCTGCCGTACGACCTCGGGCGGCGGACGCCGCGCCGGGTCCTTGTCGAGCAGGGCGAGCACGATCCATGCGAGCACCCGCGACGCCCGCGTCATCGGCCGGGGCTCGTGGAGCAGCACGGCGGCGACGAGCGCGGCGGGCATGCTCCGGTGGAAGGGCGGCTCCCCCTCGACGGCCGTGTAGAGCGTCGCTCCCAGCGACCACAGGTCCGAGGGCGGCCCGTCCGGCTCGTCGCGGAACCGTTCCGGTGCCATGTAGTTCGGCGACCCCGCCGAGCTCTGCCAGGAGCCCCCGGCGCCGCCGACCGGCGTGGCGATCCCGAAGTCGGTGAGCAGGGCCCGGCCGTCCGGCCCGATGAGGACGTTGGCGGGCTTCACATCGCGATGCAGGATGCCCCGGGCATGGGCCGCCTCCAGCGCGTCGAGCACGGCCAGCCCGATTTCGGCCACCCGCTCGGAGGCGAGCGGCCCGTCTTCCCGTATGATCTTGTCGAGAGAGCGGCCGGGCACCAGGTCCATGACGATCCACGGCTGCCCGGCGTGCGGGACGACGTCGTGGACGGTCACGATGGACGGGTGGGTGAGCCGTCCGGCCGCCCGCGCCTCCTCGATGGCCCGGCCGAGGAACTCCGCGCGCTGCCGGTCGTCCAGATCATGGGGGACCCGGAGCTGTTTGATCGCCACCTCTCTGTGCAGCAGCTCGTCGTGGGCACGCCAGACCATGCCGCCGCCGCCCTCGCCGAGGGGCTCGGTGAGGCGATATCGTCCGGCCAGCAGGTCCACGTCAGGCCAGTCCCCTCAGGCCGTCCGCGGCCGTCGTCGCCGCCGCGAGCGCCCTGTCGCGCAGCCGGGCCGGGGAGCCCGCGTCGAGGTCGGCGTACAGGAACCGGAGCACGAGGTCGCCGAGCCGGAAATACACGATGGCGGCCTGCGCGCCGCCGTCCGGGGTGGTGAGGTCGACGACGAACGCCTCGTCCGCCACGGACGACGCCTCCCGGGCGGCCGATTCGATGGCCGAGGCTCTCCGGTCGAGGCCGATCTCGTACCATATCCAGTCGCTGTCGCGCGGCCCCGAGGCGTACTGCCTGCGCAGCCCCTCCATGAGCGTGTGCGCCTTGGTGGTGTCGAGCTGCCACGGCTCGGGGGTGTCGGAGTCGGTCTCGGCGCTCAGCTCGACGCCGCTGCCCTTCACGGTCCACTCGCAGGTCGCCTTCCCCGGGCGGACCTGCGGCGTGGCGCCCAGGATCCGCCGCGCGTCCGCGGCGGACAGCGCCCGGCACAGGTCCACGGCGTGGCCGAAGGTCGGCGAGACCTTGGCGGGAGCGCCGCCGTCCGGCGCGTCCCCCCGCGTGAGGTACGCCGTCAGGGGGACCGCGGCGGCCACCACGACCACGGCGGCGGCGGCCGCGATCCACCACCGTCGGCGGCGCGGCGCGGGTTCGGCCCGCGGGGCGAGACCGATGGTAGGCGTGGCGCCCTCGGCCACCTGGCGCAGCATGGTGAGCGCGCTCGCGGCGTCGGGACGGCGGTCCGGGTCGCGCGCCATCATCCACACCAGCACCGGGCCGAGCGGTCCGGCGAGCACCGGCGGACGGGGATCCCGGGTGAGGGTCGCCCGGATCACCTCCGACTGGGAGCCCTGGTAGGGGGCGACGCCTTCGACGGCCGTGTAGAGGGTGGCGGCGAGCGACCACAGGTCGGCGGCCGGGCCGCCGGGGTCCCCCGCGAGCCGTTCCGGCGCGATGAACCCGGGCGAGCCGACGAGCAGCCCGGCCTCGGTGATGGACGCCTGGTCGGCCGGGCGGGCGATGCCGAAGTCCGTGAGGAGCACCCGGCCGTCCGCGGACAGGAAGACGTTGCCCGGCTTGACGTCCCGGTGCTGCACGCCCCGGGCGTGGATGGCCGACAGCGCCTCCAGCAGGCGGGCGCCGAGGTCCGCCACCTGGCGGTACGGCATCGGCCCGGACGCCGCGATCTGCCGGGCGAGGTCGTTGCCGTGGAGCAGCTCCATGACGATCCACGGCCTGCCGTCCTGGAGGAGCACGTCGTGGAGGGCGACGATGCCCGGATGCCGGACCCTCGCGGTGACCTCGGCCTCGCGCATGACCCTGGCGATCAGCTCGGCCCGCTCGCGCTCGCCGAGGCCGTCCGGGAGGCGCAGTTCCTTGATGGCGACCTCGCGGTCGAGCACGGAGTCTCTGGCCAGCCACACCGTGCCCATGCCACCCGAGCCCAGAGGGTGCAGCAGGTGGTATCGCGAGGCCAGCGTCCCCCTCAGCGATTCGGCCATACGGGGGAGAATAGCGAAAGCGTGACGATCGCCCGACGAGATCCTCCACAGCCGCCCTGATCGACAGATAATGGGGCCTCATAGACGGACCGCCTCGAACGGAGGGCGAGCTGCTCGCCACCAGCCCGTTACGACCGGACGATCAGGAGCGGCTCGGTGACTACCGGCTGCTCGGCCGGATCACCGAGACCGCACACACGGTGGTCTACTCCGCCGAACCGGACGCGGGCGGCCGGGTGATCGTCACTCTGTACGACGTCACGCTCGACGACCCCGACTCCTTCCTCCTCGGGGTGGACGCCCTGCGGCGGCTTCCGGCCTTCCACCTCGTGCCCGTCCTCGACGCCGGCACCAGCGGAGGGCGGCCCTATCTCGTGACGGAGCCGGTGGACGGTCCCACGCTGGCCGAGAAGGTGACCGGCCGGGGGCCGTTGACGGGCCCGGCGCTCCACCGGCTCGCCGTCGGGACGGCGACCGCGCTGGTCGCCGTGCACGAAGCCGGAGCCGTGCACGGACGAGCGGGGGCGGGAGCAGCGGGTGCTCGCCGAGATCGCCGCGGCCGACGACAACGACGACCTGCGCTTCTCTCACACCCCCTTCTCCGGCACAGGGAGCTGACCCGATGCCCACGGTAGCCCCGCCGGGTCCCGGCGACCCGGCCGCGCTCGGCCCCTACCGCCTCACCGGACGGCTCGGCGAGGCCACGTACACGGCCGTGTCCCCCTCCGGGGAGCGGGTCGTGGTGAAGCGGTTCGCCGCCGCGTCCCGCCCCGACCCCGACCGGCTGGAGGCGCTGCGGCGAGCCGCCGTCGTCGGAACCGCGCTCGTGGCCGGCTCCGGCCCGGACTACGTGGTGACCGAGCATGTGGACGGGCCGTCGCTCGAGGAGGACGTCGCCGCCGCCGGCCCGCGCTCCGGCCCGGCGCTCCACCGGCTGGCGATCGCCACGATGACCACGGTCGCGGCCCTGCACCGCGCCGGTCTGCATGCGGGGCACGTGCGGCCCGACCGGATCGTGCTCGGCCCGGACGGTCCCCGTCTGCTCTGCGACGGCTCCGCCGCGCCGAACCCACCCCTGTGGTGCTCCCCGGAGGAGGCCGCCGGCGACCCGGTGGGCCCGCCCGCCGACGTGTTCTGCTGGGCCGCGACCGTCGTGTACGCGGCGAGCGGGCGGCCTCCCTTCACCGAGGAGGAACGCCTGGCCCACGGCGCGGCGAACCTGGACCCGCTCGACGGCGACCTGCGGCAGCTCGTCGCCGACTGCCTGGCCGCCGAACCCGGCGCCCGCCCGCCGGCGGAGGAGGTCCTGCTCCGCCTGATCGGCCACTCCGGCATGCTGGACACCCTGATCCCCGCCGGTGGGGAGGCGACGTCGCCGCCCGGGGGCGGACCCACGCAGCCCTCCGAGTCGCGCTCGGGGACGGCGGCGTCCCATGCGGGCCGTTCGTGGCTCGCGCTCGCCGCCGCGGGGACGGCCCTCGCGCTCGCGTGCGGCGGTGCGGCGTACGCGCTGACTCCCCGCCAGGCCCGGCAGGCCGCCGCGGTGACCGCGGCGAGCACGACGCCCGAGGCCGCGGCGCAGACGGGCACGACGCCCGCCGTGCCCGGTTCGTCCAGACGGCGAACGCCGAGGACGTCGAGACGTACCTGGCGCTGCCGAGGTCGTCGCGGGCCGCGGGCTTCTTCCGATGGACGCCGGACGGGACCGGGGTCATCGGCCCCTACACCACCCCGGAGCAGGTCTTGGGCACTCGGGTGTGGGACCTGTCCGGGCGGCTGGTGCGCAGCATGCACTGGACCGGATCGCCGATCGGTGAGGGCGACGTGTTCTCGCCGTCCGGCCGCCTGTTCGCCACCACCCAGTGCGAAAAGCGCAACGCCTTATGCCTGTGGGACGCCGCCACGGGCGTACGCGCCGGGACGGTTCCCGCCGTGAAGGGTGGCGGCCTCCTCGGGTGGTACGACGAGGAGCACCTGATCGTGAGCGAGCCCGCCGGCGAGGACCGCGTGCGGGCGGTCGTGACGGATCTCAAGGGCCGGGAGGGCAGAGTCCTGGCCGAGGTCCGGAAGGTCCCGGGCAGTCCGGTCGTGCTCTCCTTCACCCGTCGCTGACCCCATGCCCGTCACCGTCTCTCCCCCGCGTCCCGGCGATCCGCCCGAGATCGGCGGCCACCGGGTGCTGGGCAGGCTGGGCTCCGGCGGGCAGGGCGTCGTCTACCTCGCCGAGTCCGGGAGCGGCGAACGGGTGGCCGTGAAGGTCCTGCACGCCTCCGGCGATCCGGAGTCCGACGCCGCGCTCCGCCGGGAGGCGGAGGTGCTGCCCCGGGTGGCGTCGTTCTGCACGGCCCAGGTCCTCCAGGTGGGTACGGCGGACGGCCTGCCGTACATCGTCAGCGAGTTCATCGAGGGCCCGACGCTGCAGCAGGCCGTGGCGGAGCGCGGTCCGCTGCGCGGCCAGGAGCTGCGGCGGCTCGCCATCGGCACGGTGACCGCCCTGGCGGCGATCCACCGGGCGGGCGTCGTGCACCGCGACCTGAAACCGGCCAACGTGCTGCTGGGCCCCGACGGGCCGCGGGTGATCGACTTCGGCATCGCCCGCGCGTTCGACCCGGAGGCGGCGCGGGCCACCGGTGAAGGAGTGCTCGGCACCCCCGCCTATATGGCCCCCGAGCAGCTGCGGGGCGCTCCGGCGGCCCCGGCCGCCGACATGTTCGCGTGGGCGGGGGTCGTGGTGTTCGCCGCCACCGGCGTCCCGCCGTTCGGGCACGACACGATCCCCGCGATCATCCGTCGCGTGCTGACCGAGGAGCCCGATCTGGGCGGGCTCGAGGGGGACCTGCGCGAGGTGGCGTCCGAGTGCCTGCGCAAGGACCCCGCCGCGCGTCCGTCCGCCGCGCAGGCACTGCTGCGGCTGCTCGGCCGGCCCGCCGAGGACACGGCCGGTCTCCTCCACCACGGCTACGCGGCCGCCTCCGGCGAGCCGGAACGCGGACCAGCCGGCGCCGCCGCGAGCGGCGGCACGATGGCGCGGCGCGAACGGAGTGCGGTGTGGCGCGGGGTCGCGGCGGCCTGCGTTGCGGTGGCGCTGAGCGCGGGCGTGGCGCTCTACGTGGCGACCCGCCCGGACGCGCCGCCGCGCCCGCGCCCCGTCCTGAGCGGGCCGCCCGCGCCGGTCGCCGAGCGCGTCGCCGTACCGGAGCTGCGGGCCACGCTGCATGAGGCGCCCGGCGACCCGGTGCGCGTCATGTCGTTCCTCGTGCAGACGGGTCCGCTCAGCCGGCCCGCCTACGTCCGGGAGCCCGGCCGGGCCGCGTTCCGGAAGCTCGACGGCCTGCTCGACCCGGTCGTGTCCCCGGACGGCAAACTGGTCGCGGCGGTGGCGCAGACCCCTCAAAACGTGTCGGACCCGCGCGACCAGGTGCTGTTCATCGACCGCGGGACGGGCGAGCAGTTCGAGGTCCCCACCGTGGAGCGTCCGCTCCTCGCGAGCTCCCCGGAGTGGTCCGGTGACGGCCGGCGGCTGCTGCTCACGGTCTCCGCCGAATCGGACGGCGGCACCCGGCCCGCCGGCTTCGCGATCGTCGACGTACGGGCCAGGAAGGCGTCCTTCACCGAGGTCGCGGGCGAGGGGAAGGGTTCCGCTGCCGGCGCCGTGGCCTACCGGTGGACGCCCGACGGGTCCGCGGTGATCCGGAGGGCGGCTTCCGGCGAGGACGGCATCGGCGTCTACGGCCTGGACGGGAAACTGCGCCGGACCATCACCGGCGTCCGCTGGACCGCCGACGCCGGCTTCTCCCCCTCCGGACGCCTGCTCGCGGCGCTGTGTCCCGGCGAGGACGGGCGCGTCTGCGTGGTGGACGCCGGCACCGGCCGCCGCCGGGCGAGTTTTCCCCTCCCGGCCGGCGGCGCGCTGTGGGGCTGGTTCAACGAGGACCATCTCCTCGTCTTCGACAAGGGCGCCACCCCCTGGCGTACCGACATCGTGGACCTGTCCGGCCGGCGGGTCCGGCGCTTCGCCGAGTTCACCGGCTCCGCCGACACATACTGGTTCCTCCACATCACGCCCGGCTGAGCGCACGTCACACTTGGCCGAACGCACGTCACACTTGGCTGAACGCATGGGCGCCCCGCGCGTGCGCGGGGCGCCCGCCGCTGCCGTGAGGGCCTCAGCTCAGGGTGAGGTCCTTGATCCGTACGTCGCCGGTGAAGACCAGGTAGACGTCCTTCAAGCCGTTCGCACCGGACAGGGGCGCGGTCGCGGTGGCCCAGGTGTAGATCCCGCCGGTCGCGGCGACCGGGATCGTGGCCGCCTTCGCGCCGGTCGGCGAGCCGAGGCGCACCTCGATCGTCCCGCCGTTCACCGAGGCGACCCCGGCCGTCACCGTCTTGGAGTGGCGGAGCTGGACGTCCTTGAACGCGATCCAGCCGCCGTCCGTGCCCGCCACCGCGTCACCGCGGACCTTGGTCTCGTCGACCAGGTGGACGCCCGAGTAGTCGTCGAAGTCGATCGCCCGGGTGGTCTTCGACAGATCGCGGTGCGGGATCTTCTCACCCTTCACGTTGATCGTCGTCCGCCGGCGGATGTTCGCCGAGGACGATCCCACGAGCACGTCGTGAGTGGCGTTCTCGACGGTCCACTTGTTCCGCGTGACGTCCCACAGCGCGAGATCGCTCTCGGCGAGGGTGAACACGACCGTCTTCGTCTGGCCCGGCGTCAGCGTCACCCGCTGGAACCCGCGCAGCTGCTTGACCGGCTGCTTCACCCGCGAGCGCTGCTGGTGGGTGTAGAGCTGCACGACCTCGTCGCCGGTCCGGGAGCCGGTGTTGGTCACCTTCACCGAGATCTCGTACGCGTCACCCTTCCGCACGGCTTTGAGGCCCTGGTAGGAGAACGTCGTGTACGACAGGCCATAGCCGAACGGGTAGAGCGGCTCGCCCCGGTAGTACAGGTACGTCCGGTCCTTCTTGACGATGTCGTAGTCGAGGATGCCGGGCAGGTCGTCCGCCGACCGGTACCACGTCTGGGTGAGCCGCCCGGCCGGGTTGACGTCGCCGTACAGCACGTCGGCGAGGGCGTGCCCGGTCTCGGCGCCCGCGTGGGTGGTCCACACGATGGCGGGGACGTTGTCCTGTTCCCAGTTGATCGTGGTCGGGTAGCTGTTCTCCAGCACCACCACCGTGTTCGGGTTGGCCGCCTGCACGGCCTTGACCAGCGCCTCCTGGCCCGCGGCGAGGTTCATGTCGGTGCGGTCGTGGTCCTCGCGGCCGTTGATGAACGGCATGCTGCCGACCACGACGACCGCCACGTCGGCGGCCTTGGCCTTGGCGACGGCGTCGTCGAGGCCGCTGGAGACGACCTCCTTGGCGTAGTGGGTGGCCTGGTCGGCCGTGGTCAGGCCGAGCGTGCCGTCGGCCTCCGCCTTGACGTACTTATTGGGCCCGAACCAGTCGTAGGCCGTCTCGTAGCCGGCGTACCGCAGCAGGTACGTCCCGTCGGGCTGCTGCTCCAGCTTGAACTGCTCCTGCACGAACCATCCGGACGGCTGGTCGGCGGTGTTGGCCAGCGTCGCCCAGTTGGCCCGGCTGACGTACTTGCCGTTGGCCACGCTGCGCAGCGTCAGCACGCCCTGACCCCAGTCGAACACGTCGAACTGCTCGTCCGGGCCGGCCGAGACGGCGCTCTCCTTCAGGTCGCCGCCGGCCGCGGGCGCGCTGATGTACTTGCCGGTCGCGACGTCCTTCAGCGCGATGCGGTCGACGCCCTCGGACGAGGTCACCGACGCCGCCCGCTCCTTGATCCCGTCGAGCGGGGTCACCTCGTACGGCAGGCTGCCCGAGTACCAGTCGGTGTAGAGCACGTCGGCCAGCGGGCCGACCACGGCGACCTTCTCGCCGGGCTTCAGCGGCAGCGTGCCGCCGGAGTTCTTCAGCAGCACCATCGCCTTGGCCGCGGTCTCGCGGGCCAGCTTCCGGTGCGCCGGGCTGTTGATCACATCCTTGGTGATCTTCGCGTACGGCCCGCCGTCGGGGTCGAACTCGCCGAGCCGGAAGCGGATGCCGAGCTGGTGCCTGACGGCGTCGTCCACGTCCGACTCGCTGAGCAGGCCCTTCGCCAGGGCCTCCTTGACGGCGTTCACGGTCGGGGCGCCGTTGGTGTCGTCCACGGTGAGGCTGTCGAGCCCCGCCTTGATCAGCGCGGCGTCGGCCTCGGCCTGGGTGCCGTAGTACTTCTCGGAGTTGACCAGGTTGTTCGGCGCGCCCGCGTCGGTGACGTTGAACAGCGTCCGGCCGGTCCAGGAGCGGACCACGTCGTCCAGGTCGGGGTTGACCGTGTTGGGCCGGCCGTTGACGAGGTTGTACGACGCCATCACGCCGGTCGCGGCGTCGGCCTCGATCGCCGGTTTGAAAGCCGCCTCGTCGTACTCGTGCTTGACCCGCGGCGGCAGCTCCGACGACGTGGTGTCGCGGTTGACCTCGTTGTTGTTGGCCAGGTAGTGCTTCAGCGTGGGCGCCGTCTTCAGGTGGTCGGGGTCGTCGCCTTCCAGGCCCGAGCCGTACGCGGTGGAGATGGCGCCGGTCAGCAGCGGGTCCTCGGAGTAGCCCTCCTCGTTGCGTCCCCAGCGGGGGTCGCGCAGCAGGTTGACCACGGGCGCCCACAGGTTGAGCCCCCAGACGGCAGGGTTCTCGCTGTGGTAGCCGCGGGCCTCGTCGCCGACGGCGGAGCCCACCCGCTTGATCAGGGCGGGGTCCCAGGTGCTGGCCAGGCCGACCGCCTGGGGGAAGACGGTGCCCTTGGCCGTGACCACGGCGCCGTTGTTCGTGTAGTCGGTCGACCAGGCGACGCCGTGCAGCGCCTCGGTGCCCGTCTTGAACATCTTGATGCCGAGCCGGTCGACGGCCGGGGCGTACTGGTGCAGCATCGCGACCTTCTCGTCGAGCGTGAGCCGGCCGAGCAGGTCGTCGATGCGCCGGGCGAGCGGCAGCGACGGGTCGCGGAACGGATAGTCGCCGGCCGCCCTCACGGGAGCGGCGCCCAGGCCCAGGGTCAAAGCCAGGGCGGCCGACGCGGACAGCATCGCCCTGCGGCGATGGGACATTGCGCCTCCAGGTCAGGTAGTGACGCGTTACGTGGGGGGTGGATCGCGAGGCGTTACTTGATCGCGCCGACCGTGATGCCACGGGTCAGCGTGCGCTGGAAGATGAGGAAGAAGGCCACGGCGGGGACGATGCCGAGCAGCGCGGAGGCGCTGGACGTGGTGGCGTCCATCATCTTCTCGCCCTGCAGGACGCCGAGGGCGACCGGCACGGTCTGGTTGTCGTTGGAGATGAGGAACACCATCGGCAGGAAGAACTCGTTCCACGTCCAGATGAAGAAGAAGATGAGCAGCACCGAGAGGGTCGGGCGGCTGATGGGCACGACGATGCCCCACAGCGTCCGCCACCTGCTCGCCCCGTCGAGCTCGGCCGCCTCCAGGATGCCGCGCGGGAACTGCCCGAGCACCGAGGAGAGCAGGTAGGTCCCGAAGGCCGCCTGGATGACCGTGAAGATCAAGATGACGGCGAGCTTCGAGTCGTACAGCCCCACCTCCTTCGACAGGTAGTAGAGCGGGTAGACCAGCGCCTCCTGCGGCAGCGTGTTGGCGACCAGGAAGACCACGAGGATCCACAGCCGGCCGCGGACCCTGCCGATGCCCAGCGCGTACGCGTTGAGCACCGACAGCACCACGGCGGCGACCGCGACGACACCGCTGATCAGGAGGCTGTTCCAGAGCTTCAGGCCGAAGTCGACGCGGTTCCAGAAGTCGACGATCCCGTCCAGGTAGAGCCCGTGGGGCAGGCTCAGCGGGCCGTTGGAGGAGTATTCGGCCGGGGACTTGAACGCGTTGAGCGTGACGATGACGAACGGGAAGAGCATCACGACCGCGAGCACGACCAGTGCCGCGAGCACGGCCCACCGTCCCGGCTGGCGGAAGGTGCGATCGGGGGTCACGATTCACTCTCCTGGTCACGCTCCTGGCCGCCCTCCTGGCCGCCCTCCTGGACCCGCAGGAAGAGAAAGGTCACCACGACGATGATCAGGGCGAGCACGGTCGCGATCGCCGAGCCGTAGCCGACGTTGACCTTCTCGAAGAAGTTCAAGTAGGAGAAGTACGACGGCACCATGGTCGAGGAGCCGGGGCCTCCCCTGGTGAGCACGAAGATCGGCCCGAACACCTTCAGCGCCGCGATCGTGCAGGTCAGCAGCACCACGAAGACCTCCGGCCGGATCTGCGGGATCGTGATGTGCCAGAACCTGCGCCACCACGAGGCGCCGTCGATCTCGGCGGCCTCGTACAGCGAGGGATCGACCCGCTGAAGCCCGGCCATGAAGATCACGACGGGGTAGCCGAGCTGGAACCACACCATGATCGCCATGACCGTGGCCAGCGCGATGTCGGGGTCGCCCAGCCAGTTGACCTTGAGCCCGAAGATCTGGTTCACCGCGCCGTACGACGGGTGGAGCATCCAGCCCCAGACCACGCCGGCCACCGCGACGGGCAGCACCTGCGGCAGGTAGAACGCCGCACGCAGGGCCGAGGCGGTACGCCTGCCGAACCGCTTGGCGATGTAGTCGAACAGCGCGGCGGCCAGCACCAGGCCGATGATCGTCGGCACCACGGCCATCGCGACGATCAGGGCGACGTTGTGCTCGAAGGACGCCCAGAAGCGCTCGTCCTTGAACAGCTTCGTGTAGTTGTCGAGCCCGATCCAGGTGGGCGTGCCGACGCCGGACCAGCGGGTGAAGCTCGTTCCCACGTTCATCAGGAACGGCACGACGATGATCGCGAGGAACAGCACCAGGCTCGGGATCAGGTAGAGCCAGTAGCCGCCCCTCCCGCGCGGCGCGCCCGCGCGGGCCGCCTGATTCACCCGCCGGGAGGTGCGCTTCCCCGATGCCGCCCGCGCGGGCCCGGAACCGGCGCCCGCCGGGGCCCGGCCGTCGCCCGCTCCCGTCGCCGCGACCGCGGCCGGCGGGAAGCCGTCCTCTGCGGGGGACGGAGGAGTCACGTGCAGACCTTTCGAGAGGAACCGGCGGCGGAGACCGGTCAGGAAGCCCCGCCGCCGGGGCATGCGGGGTAGGCGGGTGCCCC
>JADGHC010000167.1 GCA_019689655.1 Microbispora sp. | reverse complement strand
GGCGCGCCCGCCGCCGGGGCCTCGCCGTACGCCTGCGGCGCCGCCGGGGCGGACGGGGCCTGCGGGGCCTGGTGGGGGGTCTGCGGCAGCGCCGGAGCGTACGCGGGGGGAACGTAGGCGTCCTCGCGGCTGCCGAAGAAGTCGCCCGCCGGCTCCCGGGCGGACTGGAGCGCCGAGGCCGTGCTGATCGCGAACAGCGCGCCGCAGACGGCGAGCGCGACCATCGGCAGCCCGGTGATCAGGTATTCGAACCGGTCGCGAAACGTGGGCACGTCTCCCACGAGCACGCCGAGCACACCGATCACGCCGAAGACGACGCCGAGGCCGAGTGATCCGGCCGCGCCGAGCGCCACCAGGCGGGCCCGGGGGGTGGGCGCGCCTGCCTTGGCGACGAGCAGCACGGCCCCGGCCGCGAGCGCGGTCGAGAGCGGGGACACGAGGGAGTGCAGGTTCACCGCGGCCCGGATGCCGAACGTGGAGCTCGGGGAGGAGCCGATCAGCAAGCGCGCGATGCCCACGAGGATGCTGGTGATCACCACCGCGAGCATCATCCACGCGGCCGGCTCACGGAGCCGGTCGGTATCGACCTTGAGCACGACTACCCCCAACGGTCCAAACGGCACTCGGGGAAGTTTTGCACATGCCCGACTTAGGTGTTGTCAATCCCACGAACCTCACAAGCCAAACACGCCACACATATGACCGTTCATCCCGTTTCAGGGGGTGGGTGTCGGCGATCCGCCGCGCGTCCGATGGAAGACTGACGGCATGCGCATCGTGTCCCTCGCAGGAGGCATCGGCGGCGCCCGGTTCCTCCGCGGCCTCAAGGCGGCGGCTCCCGATTCCGAGATCACCGTGATCGGCAACACCGGCGACGACATCACCCTGTTCGGCCTGCGCGTGTGCCCCGACCTCGACACGGTCATGTACACGCTGGGCGGCGGCATCAACGAGGAGCAGGGCTGGGGGCGGGCCGCCGAGACGTTCACCGTGAAGGAGGAGCTCGCCGCGTACGGCATGGAACCGCAGTGGTTCGGCCTCGGCGACCGGGACCTCGCCACCCACATCATCCGCACTCAGATGCTGGCGGCCGGCTACCCGCTCTCCCAGGTGACCGAGGCCCTGTGCGACCGGTGGCGGCCCGGCGTACGGCTGCTGCCGATGTCGGACGACCGCGCCGAGACCCACGTGGTCATCTCCGACGAGGCGGGCAGGAGGGCCATCCACTTCCAGGAGTGGTGGGTCCGGCTCCGCGCCTCCGTACCGGCCGAGCAGATCGTGCTGGTCGGCGCGGACGAGGCCCGTCCCGCGCCCGGCGTGCTCGACGCCATCGCGGCGGCGGATTTCGTGATCCTCCCGCCGTCGAACCCGGTCGTCAGCATCGGTTCGATCCTCCAGATCCCGGGCATCCGGGAGGCCCTGGAGGCCAAGACGGTCGTCGGCGTCTCCCCCATCATCGGCGGCGCGCCGGTGCGCGGCATGGCCGACGCCTGCCTGACCGCGATCGGCGTGGAGACCAGCGCCCAGGCCGTCCTGGAACTGTACGGCCCGGCGCTGCTGGACGGGTGGCTCGTGGCCGAGGAGGACAAGGGCGTGGCGCTCGACGGCGTGGTGGTGGAGGCCCGCCCGCTCCTGATGAGCGACCCCGAGGCCACGAGGGACATCGCGGCCGCGGCCCTCGCCCTGGCGCGATCCCTCACGTCCTGAACACCACCGCCAGACCCGGAAATCAGAGGAGCACATGCCCCAGATCACCGTCAGCGGCGTGCCCGGCCTGCCCGAGGTGCGCCCCGGCGACGACATCGCCCAGCTCGTCGCGCAGGCCGCGCCGGACCTGGAGGACGGCGACATCCTGGTCGTGACCTCCAAGATCGTGAGCAAGGCCGAAGGCCGGATCCGCGAAGGCGACAGCCGTACGGCCGCGATCGAGGAGGAGACCGTGCGGGTGGTCGCGCGGCGAGGTGACACGGTCATCGCGCAGACGCGGCACGGCTTCGTGATGGCCGCGGCCGGGGTCGACGCCTCCAACACCTCCCCGGGCACCGTGCTGCTGCTGCCCGAGGACCCGGACGCCTCGGCGGGCCGGATCCGCCGGGGGCTGCGCGAACGGCTCGGCGTGCGGGTCGGCGTGATCGTCTCCGACACCTTCGGCCGGCCGTGGCGGCACGGCCTGACGGACGTCGCCATCGGGGCGTCCGGCGTACGGCCGCTCGAGGACCTGCGCGGCGGCACCGACGGCTACGGCAACCCGCTCAACGCCACCGTCACGGCGCTGATCGACGAGATCGCGGCGGCGGCCGACCTGGCGAAGGGCAAGCTGTCGGGCGTTCCGGTGGCCGTCGTCCGCGGGCTGGGCGGCCTGGTGACCGATGAGGACGGCCCGGGCGGGCGGGTGCTCGTCCGCCCCGCCGACGAGGACATGTTCCGGTACGGCTCGGCCGACGTCGTCTTCGCCCGGCGCACCATCCGGGAGTTCACCGACGAGGCGGTCGATCCGGCCGCCGTACGGCGGGCCGTGGCGGCGGCCGTCGCCGCGCCCGCCCCGCACCACACCACCCCCTGGCGGTTCGTGCTGCTGGAGACCCCGCGGGCGCGTACGGAACTGCTCGACGCGATGCGGGAGGCCTGGATCGAGGACCTGCGCTCCGACGGCTTCTCCGAGGAGTCGATCGCCCGCCGGATCCGGCGCGGCGACGTGCTGCGCAACGCGCCCTACCTGGCGGTGCCCTGCCTGGTGATGGACGGCTCGCACACCTACCGCGACGAGCGCAGGAACGCCGCCGAGCGGGAGATGTTCGTGGTGGCCACCGGCGCGGGCGTGCAGAACTTCCTGGTCCAGCTCGCCGTGCAGGGGCTGGGCTCGGCGTGGGTGTCGTCCACGATGTTCTGCCGCGACGTGGTGCGCAAGGTGCTCGGCCTGCCGCAGAACTGGGATCCCATGGGCGCCGTGGCCATCGGCCATCCCGCCGCGCCGCCGAAGGACCGGCCGCCGCGTGACCCGGCCGACTTCTACGTCACGAGGTGACCGTCACTTCCCCGTACAGGTGGGATGGCACAGGCGCCGGGCCAGCGCCGACAGGAACACGTCGATGATCTGGCCCGGCTCCTGGGCCACGTAGAGCTGGCCGCCGGTGGCCGCGACGATCTCGCCGAGCGCCCGGCGGTCGGCCGCCTTGCCGAACGCGACCACGATGATCTGTACGGGCCTGCTCGGATCCCACTCCCTGTGGAGCCGGTCGACGAGCTCCTGCCGCGACAGGCCCTTCCCGTCGTCCACGCCGGCCGTGAGCACCAGCAGGGAGTTGTTCATCTCCGGGTCGTAGCCCTTCGACACCGACCTAAAGCCCGCGTCGATCGCGTCGTACAGCGAGCTGCTCCGGTCGCGGGACGCCGTGATGCCGCCGGCCACCCGGAACAGGGCGGTCCTGCGGATCTCCTCCTGGCCGGCGTCGGGTTCGTCGATCGGGCCGAGGCCGATCATCTCGCGGTGGTCCGCGCCGTGATCCAGGTCGCGGGCGAACTCCCACAGGCCCATGTGGGTCTCGTCCGGAAACAGTTGCAGGCCGATCTTGGCCGCCTCGACCGCGACGTCCAGCCTGGTCTTCCCGCCCTGCCCGCCGATCGGCTCGGCGTTCTCCTTCGACACGTCGGCCAGCACGAGGACCCGGCTGGGCGGGGCCCGCTTGCGCGCCGCCTCCAGCGCCTCGTCGATCACCTCGGGGGTGATCGACGGCAGCGGGCGCGGCTGCTCGGCAAAGACGCCGGTCCCGTACGGCGGCTGCCCGTCGGCGCCGCGGAACCCGGCCCTCCGTACGGCCTCCTGGGCCGCCGGCGACCGCAGCCAGGAGGCGAACAGCCGCGAGGCGGCCGCCCGTTCCGGGTCGCCGGCCGTCACGACGTACGGGTAGTCGAGGGTGACCGTGCCCTCCTTGGGCCGGAGGGCGACCACGGGCTCGGCGCCGCCGTCGCGGTTGTGCGCCCACACCGACTGCTCGGGGACGATCGCCACGGGACGCGACCAGATTCCGGGGGCGTCCACCGCGGCGAGCATGCTGCGGTAGTCGGGGGCCGACCCCGGCTGCGCCATGTGGACGAACGCGGTGAGGTCGCGGTCGGCCTTCTCTCCCGTGCCGACGAGGTCGCGGGCCGCCGCGACGGTCGCGATCCCCGCGCCCGACACCGAGGGATCGGGGATGCGCACGACGTCGGGCTCGTCCCCGGTGGGCCGCAGCCGTCCCCGCACCGTGGCGGGGAAGACCATGTCCCAGCTCATGGCGGTCCCTCCGGCGGCGAACCGCGCGGCGAGCGAGCGCCGGGTCGCGAAAACCAGCGGAGAGGTCGCGACGACGGTCTCGTCGGCGGCGATGTCCTGCGCGCCCTGCCTGCGGGCCAGCCGGACCCAGACCGAGGAGTCGGCGATCCAGCCGTCCGGCCGGTCGGGCAGGACTCCGGCCCGGTCGCCGATCAGCGTGCGCAGCACCGGCGCGGGCGGCTGCTCGGCCACCTGGACCCGGACGCATCGCCCCGCCACCTCCGCGCCGGAGGCGTTGAACCGCTCGGCCGCCTCCATCACCGGCGGCGCGACGTCGACGGCCGCCGCGACGCTCACGAGGATCGGGTCCCGGGCGGAACACGTTCCAGGCGGGCGCGTCAGGAACAAGACGGCCGCGGCCACGACAATCGCCAGGGCCGCCGCGGCCGCGGCCCCGCCCTGCCACCTGGCCCGCCTGCGCCGCCGCTCGACGGTGAAGGCGGCGCGGTGACGACCGGACGGCACGTGCGGGGTCCTTTCCCAGGCTCATGACCGGGTGTTCGGCGGCAGTGTGATTCTGCCCGCCCACCCCGCGTGCGGCGCAAGAGCGAAATAGAACTCGTTATATACCCCGTGTCCAATTACGCCGGTTACGCCGGGCGGGTGACGGGCGAGATCGTGAGCAGCGGCCCGCGGACCGACCGGCACACCCCGTCACTGCGCCGGGCCGCCTCGGCCCGCTCCTCGCTCGGGCGGCCGTACGACGTGGTGCGCTGGCGCAGCGGGCGGCCGGTCGGCGCGACCATCGCCGCGATCTCGCTGATCGTCTTGTAGGACCCGTTCTCCGAGCCGGCCATCCGGCTGATCGTCTCCTCCATGAGCGTGCCGCCGAGGTCGTTGACGCCGCCGGCGAGCACCTCCCGGCACAGATCGTCACGCAGCTTCACCCACGAGCACTGGATGTTGCGGATCGCGCCGTGCAGCATGATCCGGGCCAGCGCGTGGACGGCCCGGTTCTCCCGGGCGGTCGGCCCCGGCCGGGCGATCCCCGCCAGGTAGATCGGCGCGCTGTGGTGGACGAACGGCAGCAGCACGAACTCGGTGAACCCGCCCGTCTCCTCCTGGATCGACCGGATCAGCCGGATGTGGCGCACCCAGTGCTCGTGGGTGTCCACGTGGCCGTACATCATGGTCGAGGTCGTCGGGATGCCGATCTTGTGGGCCGTGGTGACGACCTCGATCCACTCCCGGGTGGGCAGCTTGCCCTTGGTCAGCACCCACCGCACGTCGTCGTCGAGGATCTCGGCGGCCGTGCCGGGCAGCGAGTCGACGCCCGCCTCCCGCGCCGCGTGCAGCCACTCCTCGATCGACAGGTTCGTACGGCTGGCGCCGTTGACGACCTCCATCGGCGAGAACGCGTGGACGTGGATCTCGGGGCAGCGTTCCTTGACGGCGCGGGCGATGTCGAAGTAGGCGGTGCCGGGCAGATCGGGGTGGATGCCGCCCTGCATGCACACCTCCGTCGCCCCGGCCTCCCACGCCTCCTGCGCGCGGTCGGCCACCTCGCTCAGCGACAGCGTGTAGGCGTCGGCGTCGGTGCGCCGCTGGGCGAACGCGCAGAACCGGCAGCCGGTGTAGCAGACGTTGGTGAAGTTGATGTTGCGGTTGACGACGTAGGTGACGTCGTCGCCGACCGCCTCGCGGCGCAGCCCGTCGGCGATGCGGCACAGCTCGTCCAGCCCGGCGTCGTCGGCGCCCGCGCCGGTCTGGTCCCCGGCGAGGTCGAGCAGCGTCAGCGCCTGCTCGTCGGTCAGCCGCGCCGGGTCCGCCTCGGCCCGGCGCAGCGCCTCCCGCACATCCGCCCTGACGGTGCGGCCGCGGGCGCCCGGCAGGCGGTCGCGCAGCGCGTCCCAGTCGCCGTACACGCTGTCGAAGTCGCCGCGGCGGTCGCTCGTGCGGCCCTCGGCGTCGACGGCGGTGTGCAGGTCGGCCCGCCCGCCGGTGACCAGGCCGCCGTCCGGCTCCTGCCAGGGACGGCCGATCGGCACCGCGTCCTCCCTGGCCAGGCCGGTGGCGGGGTCGGCGAGCGCCGCGACGTGCTCGCGCAGCCGGGGGTCGAGCCACGGCTCCCCCGCGAGCACGTACTCGGGATAGATCGTGAGGCGCTCGCGCAGGGTGAACCCGGCGGCGGCGGTCCGCGCGGCGAGGTCGTCGATCTGCGGCCACGGCCGTTCGGGGTTGACGTGGTCGGGCGTGAGCGGGGACACCCCGCCCCAGTCGTCGATGCCCGCCCGCAGCATCAGCGCGTACTCCTCGCCGATCAGGTTGGGCGGCGCCTGCACCCGCGCCTTCGGCCCGAGCACCAGCCGCGTCACCGCGATCGTCGCGGCCAGTTCGTGCAGGTCGGCGTCGGGCATGCCGCGCATGGCCGTGTCGGGCTTGGCGCGGAAGTTCTGGACGATGACCTCCTGGATGCCGCCGTACTCCCTGGCCACCCGGCGGATCGCGAAGATCGACTCGGCCCGCTCCTCGATCGTCTCGCCGATGCCGATCAGCAGGCCCGTCGTGAACGGCACGCTGGAGCGGCCGGCGTCCTCCAGCACGCGCAGCCGTACGGCGGGGTCCTTGTCGGGAGAGCCGTAGTGGGCCCCGCCCTTCTCGGTGAACAGCCGCCGCGAGGTGGTCTCCAGCATCATCCCCATCGAGGGGGCGACCGGCTTGAGCCGCTGCAGGTCCTTCCAGGTCAGCACGCCGGGGTTGAGGTGGGGCAGCAGCCCGGTCTCCTCCAGCACCCGGATGGCCATCGCCCGGACGTACGACAGCGTGTCGTCGTAGCCGTGGGCGTCCAGCCACTCGCGTGCCTGGCGCCACCGGTCCTCCGGCCGGTCGCCGAGCGTGAACAGCGCCTCCTTGCAGCCCATCGCCGCGCCCCGGCGGGCGATCTCCAGCACCTCGTCCGGGGACAGGTAGGCACCGGGCAGCTTGTGCGGCGCGGTGGCGAACGTGCAGTAGCCGCACCTGTCCCGGCACAGCCGGGTCAGCGGGATGAACACCTTGCGGCTGTAGGTGATGACGCCCGGCCGCCCGGCGGCCGCGAGACCCGCGTCCCTGACCCGCGAGGCGTGCGTGAGCAGGGCGTCCAGGTCGTCGCCGCGGGCGCGCAGCAAGATCGCCGCCTCGGCGGGGTCGAGGGTCTTGCCGTCCCGTGCCCGCGCGAGCGCCCGGCGGGTGCCGCTGCCGGAGCTGACGTGTGGGGGTCGCTTCGCCGTCATACGCCGCACCCTACGGGGTGCCGGTTCACGCGCCACGGCACGCCCCCCGGTTCGCCGTACGAGGTGGGCCGCCTTCAGATGGACCGGTAGTCCCGGGCGGGCATGCGCGGGCCGCGGGCCGGTGGCCTGATCCCGCTGAGCTCGATCAGCCGGACGACCCGGTGGCGGTGTCCCCGGAACGGCTCGAGCAGTTCGAGCATGCCGTCGTCGTCGGTCTTCCGCCCGGTCAGCGCGTAGCCGACGATGCCCGGCAGGTGGAAGTCGCCCACGCTCGGGGCATCCGGGTCGCCGTGGGCCCGCTGGCGCACCTCGGCGGAGGTCCACACGCCGATTCCCGGCAGCGCCCGCAGCAGGCGATCGGCCTCCGCCGAGCCCTCCGCCCGGCCGCCGGCCGTGCGCTCCAGCTTCGCCGCGTGCCGGGCCGCGTTGACGATCGTCCGGCCGCGTACGGCCTCCGCGCCCGCCCGATGCCAGTCCCAGGACGGGATCGCCCGCCACACCTCCGGCGGCGGGATCACGTACATGCCCTCGGGGGCCGGGCCGGGTGCTGGCTCGCCGTACCGGCGTAACAGGAACCGCCAGGCCCGCCACGCCTCCCTGCCGACCACCTTCTGCTCCAGCACGCCGGGGGCGAGCGCCTCGAACACCCGCAGGGAGCGCCCGATCCGCAGCCCGGGAAGACGCCCGGCCAGGCCCGCGACGAACGCGGCGGCCCGTGCCTGCCGGGGATCACGCGAACGGGCGAGCCGGGCGAGCAACGCGGCGAAACCGGCCACGTCGTCGTCGGCGCCCAGCAGCGACGGGAGCGTCTCCAGCAGCCAGTCCGCCCCCGGCCCCCACGCCTGCCCGAGGACCTCGCCGCGGCCCGCCGTCACGCGCAGCGTGCCGGGCCCGTCGGGGGTGCGCGAGGTGCGCCAGATCGCCCCGTCCGGCGTACGCCGCCAGGCCGGGTCGCCTCCCCCGCGCCGGTGCGGGGACAGGGTCAGCGCGACGTCGAGCGGCCCGGACGGGCGCCAGCGCCGCTCGCGCGGTGCCGCGCGGGGCGGGGCCGGCACGGGCGCCCGGCTCGTCTCCATCCGCCCAGTCTGCCGCACCGGTCAGACGTCGCTGGAGAACCGGACCGCGCACTCCGGCAGGGTGACCCCCGGCCAGACGCGCATGCCGGAGGTGAGCTCGTTGCCGGGCCCGATGAGCGCGCCGTCGCCGACCACGACCTGGCGCAGCACGGCGCCGGAGGCGACGCGGGCGCCCACCCCGACGACCGAGTCCACGACGGTCGCGCCGGACGCGACGTGGCACCCCTCCGACAGCACGCTGCCGCGTACGCTCGCACCCGCCTCGACCGTGGCCCGGGCGCCGACGACCGTGCCACCGGTGACCTTGGCCTCCGGGGACACGACGGCGCCGTCCAGCAGGAGGCGCTCTCCGACCGGACCGGGTAACGCGGGCGAGCCGAGCTTGCCCAGCACCAGGTCGGCCGAGCCCTGTACGAACGCCGCCGGCGTGCCCACGTCCAGCCAGTAGGACGTGTCGGTGTAGCCGAGCACCAGCGCACCGGCCTCGATCAGCCCGGGGAAGGTCTCCCGTTCCACCGACACCACCCGGCCTTCGGGGATGGTGTCGATGACCGACCGCTGGAACACGTAGCAGCCGGCGTTGATCCGGTTGGTCACGGGGTTGGGCGTCTTCTCCAGGAAGGCGGTGACCCGGCCGTCCTCGTCGGTCGGCACGCAACCGAACCTCGACGGGTCGTCCACCTCCGTGAGATGGAGGGTCACCGCCGCCCCGCGTGTAACGTGCAGGGCCACCTGCGCCCGGATGTCGTGGCCGGACAGGATGTCGCCGTTCAGCACGAGCACGGGCGCCTCGGGCGGGCAGGTCAGCGCCCGCGCCGCGTTGCGGATCGCGCCGCCGGTCCCGAGCGGGGTCTCCTCGGTCATGTAGACGATCTCCAGGCCGAAGCCGGAGCCGTCGCCGAAGGCCTCGGTGAACATCGAGGCCCGGTAGGACGTCGCGAAGACCACCCGGCGCACTCCGTGCGCCCGCGCCTTGGCCAGCTGGTGCGCGAGGAAGGGCACCCCCGCCGTCGGAAGCAGCGGTTTGGGCGTGTTGAGCGTCAACGGTCGCAGGCGCGTACCCCGGCCGCCGACGAGAAGGATCGCCTCAAGGCCTTCGGGCGATCGCACAGAACTCTCCCTCACAGCCGCGAGGGTAGCCTAGTGCCGCCCTCCGCGGGGGTGCCTGCCCGAACGGAGATCAATCTTCGATGGCCCGCTGGTACGCCACGAGATGCGCCTCGGCGGAATGCCTCCAGGTGAACTCCTTCGACCGGGTGACGCCCGCGGCGGCGAGCCTCTCGCGCCGCTCCGGCGACTCCAGCAGGGCGCGCAGCGCCCGCGCGATGCTGTCGGCGTCGGGCTCGGTGTAGGCGACGGCGTCGCCGCCCACCTCCGGCAGCGAGGCGCGATGCGTGGTCAGCACGGGCGCCCCGCAGGCCATCGCCTCCAGCACCGGCAGCCCGAACCCCTCGCACCGCGACGGGGAGGCGACCACGAGCGCGCCGCCGAGGAAGCCCGGCAGGTCGGCGAAGGGCAGGTAGCCGGGGCGCACGACCTTCACCTGCGGCGGCAGCGCGGCGATGGCGGCGTCGACCTCCTCGTCCCAGGCCGGGCCGCCCGCCAGCACCAGCGCGGGCGGCGAGGACAGGTGCCCGACCGCCCGGCCGAACCCGGTCACCAGGTTCGGCACGTTCTTACGCGGCTCCAGCGCGCCCAGGTAGGCGACGTACGGCCGGCCGTGCAGGCCGATGCGCCCGGCCACCCGGCGTACGTCCTCCGGTGCAGGCGGGTGGAACAGCGCCGGGTCCACCCCGTGATAGGCGACGTCGATCCGGGTGGGGTCGGCGTCCAGCACCCGGACCAGCTCGTCCATGGTGGCCTTCGACGGCACGATCACCCGGTTGGCGTGGCGTACGGCGGTCCGGGTGGCCGACCGGAAGAACGAGGCCCGGACGGGGTCGTGCAGGTCGGGATCGGTGAACGAGGTGACGTCGTGGATGGTGACGACCGTGGGCAGGCCCGCGCCCAGCGGAATCGAGTAGTAGGGGGCGTGGATCACCTGGGCACCGGCCTGCCGGGCCAGGACCGGCAGGCCGGTCTGCTCCCAGGCCAGCCGCTTGTCCCGATTGGTGATCGCGGGAGGTCCGGAGAGGATCCGCGCCGAGGGGGCCAGCGCCGCGTACCGCTCGGCGTCCGCGCGCTGGCAGACGAGGGCGAGGTCGGCACCCGCCTCGTGCAGGGCCGCGACCAGTCCATCGACGTACCTGATCAGGGCGCCGCGATCGGCGGGGACCGCGGCGGCGTCGACGAGCACCCGGGGTGTCAAATGAATCGCTCCCCTCGTTGGGCCCGCGGCGGCCGGGAAGATCGATCCGCGTCCGCACGCGGTCCCGCTGGTTCCGGCGGTGTTCCGGCAAGGGCCCGGGGGCCCACGCCACGAACGGACGCCTCCCCCGAACCCCTCCCTGTCACTCTATTTCGGAAGTCCCCAGAAACGTGAGCCATATCACTTCGGGGGCGTCTCCCCGGGATGCGTGATCCGCGCCGATTCCACGGAATCAGGCCCGGGCTACGGGTTCCTCCCGCGTACCGACCACGCGCCGGGAGGCCAGACCGGCGGCGCCGGCGCACACCAGGTCGCCCACGGACACGATGAGCCGGGAGCACAGCGCGGCGGCGATGGCGGCGGGCCGGTCGAGCACCGGGGCGAGGGCGGCCACCATCGCGACCTCGCGCACCCCGGCGCCGGCGGGGGCCAGCACGAACACGAACCCCAGGCACCAGGCGAGCGCGAACGCGCCGAAACTCAAGATCACGGCCGCGGGCCCGCCCGCCCCGAGCCCGTACACGATCAGCGCCAGGTGCACGCCGTAGGCCGCCCAGCCG
>JADGHC010000166.1 GCA_019689655.1 Microbispora sp. | reverse complement strand
GCCGTCGCAAACGGATATTCGTTGACAACCTCGTGACATTTTCGGTGTCCACGGTTGATCAACTGGGGGGTGTGGCCACGGACCATATGGTGACTGGCCGCCGAATAGATGTAAATAGACTGCTTACCGCAAGTTCCCGATTGGCCACAGTCGGCCACTTTTGGTGGTGAGAGAAACGTTCGCGATTGGCGAATATTTTTCGGATATGCCCGATGAAATGCGCGATCGACAGGTTGCCGCCGAAAAGGAGCGGCCGTTTCCAGCCTCTCCGGGCCGCCTGAATCGTCGTTATGGCGTCCGTTCAACCGGAGTGACGCGGTCACGTGATCGCCGCGCCGCTCCCGCCGCTCCGCTGTGACCGCCGGCTTGCTCCCCGGCGGCCGGCTCCCGGAGTATCTCGATGCCGGCGAGGTCCTTCCGCTGAAACGGAAGGCTTCACATGATATGGCGACCGGCGGCGCTGCAGAATCGACCCATTTATTGACATTTGTCAATGAGCACCGGGCTTGCGCTAAGTGCCGGTTTCGGCGCACGCAGAAGGCCCGGCCGATTCCTTGAAACCGGCCGGGCCCGCCCCGATATATACGGATTTATCAGCTATTACCGGGCGATGTCCCCCGGGATCAGGCCCAGGCCGTCCGGGACGTCGGCGGGGTCGTCGCCCACGTGGATCGGTCTGTTGTCCTTGTCGACGAAGACGACGCGGGGCTTGAGCGTCTTGATCTCCTCCTCGGCGACCAGCGCGTACGCGATGATGATCACGAGGTCGCCGACCGAGATGAGCCGGGCGGCGGCGCCGTTGATGCCGATCACCCCGGAGCCCGCCGGACCCTCGATGACGTACGTGGACAGGCGGTTGCCGTTGTCGATGTCGACGATGTCGACCTTCTCACCCGCGACGAGGTTCGCCTCGGCCATCAGGTCCGCGTCGATCGTCACCGAGCCGACGTAGTGCAGGTCGGCCTGCGTGACGGTGGCGCGGTGAATCTTCGACTTCATCAACGTGCGGAACATGATCTCCCACCGGGGTCCGGACTGCCCTGCTCACGAGCGTCCTCGATGGTACGTCACGCCCCGACGTGCCCGGTCGCCGGGCGTCGTCAGCATTCGATGATGTTGACCGCGAGCCCTCCCCTGGCCGTCTCCTTGTATTTGTCCTTCATGTCCGCGCCGGTCTCCCGCATGGTCTTGATGACCTTGTCGAGGGACACCTTGTGGGCGCCGTCCCCCCGCAGGGCCATCCGCGCGGCGGTGATCGCCTTCATCGACGCGACCGCGTTGCGTTCGATGCAGGGGATCTGCACGAGGCCGCCCACGGGGTCGCAGGTGAGCCCGAGGTTGTGCTCCATCGCGATCTCGGCGGCGTTCTCCACCTGCTCGGGGGTGCCGCCGAGGGCCTCGGCGAGGCCGCCGGCGGCCATCGAGCAGGCCGACCCGACCTCACCCTGGCAGCCGACCTCCGCGCCCGAGATGGAGGCGTTCTCCTTGAACAGCACGCCGATCGCGCCCGCGGTCAGCAGGAACCGGACGATCCCGTCGTCGTCGGCCCCGGGCACGAACCGTACGTAGTAGCTGAGCACGGCGGGCACGATCCCGGCCGCGCCGTTGGTCGGCGCGGTCACCACCCGGCCGCCCGCCGCGTTCTCCTCGTTGACCGCGAGCGCGAACAGCGTCACCCAGTCGAGCGCGCGCAGCGGGTCGTCGGCGTCGGGCCGGCTCTCCAGCGTCCGCCGCAGCGCGGCGGCCCGGCGGCGCACCTTCAGGCCGCCCGGCAGGACACCCTCGCGGGTGGAGCCGCGCTCGACGCACTCGCGCATCACCTTCCAGATGCCGAGCAGCCCCTCGCGGATCTCCCGCTCGCTGCGCCAGGCCGTCTCGTTGGCGAGCATCACGCCGCTGATCGGCAGGCCGGTCGCGCGGGTGTGCGCGAGCAGCTCGGCCCCGGTGCGGAACGGATAGGTCACCGGCGTGGTGTCGGGCACCACCCGGTCCGCGCCGGTCGCCGACTCGTCGACGACGAACCCGCCGCCCACGGAGTAGTAGGTGCGGGTGCGCAGCACCTCGCCGCCGGGCCCGTAGGCGGTGAAGATCATGCCGTTCGGGTGGTACGGCAGGCGCTTGCGGCGGTGCATCACCAGGTGCTCGTCCTCGGTGAAGGGCACCTCGTGCTTGCCGAGCAGGCGGACCAGCCCGGTCCGCCTGATCCGGTCGAGCACCGGCTCGACGGCGTCGGGGTCGACGGTCTCGGGCGCCTCCCCTTCGAGGCCGAGCAGCACGGCCTTCGGGCTGCCGTGCCCGTGCCCGGTGGCGCCGAGGGACCCGTACAGCTCGGCGCGCACCTGCTCGACCCGGTCGAGCAGGCCGTCGGCGAGCAGCCCCTCGGCGAACGTCCTGGCGGCCCGCATCGGCCCGACGGTGTGCGAACTCGACGGGCCGATGCCCACCTTGAACAGGTCGAAGACGCTGAGGCTCATCCGCCCGCCACATACTCCACGGACGCGTCGAGCAGCCACTCCGCGAGGTACCCCGCGAAGGACGAGCGGACCAGCACCCGCACGTCGTCCTCACCGGCGACCAGGATGACGTTCGCCCTGGCCAGCATGGTCTGGGCGCACCGGCCCGGGCCGAACACCCGGGGGTGCAGGTCGAGCGCGCAGCCGTGGGCCAGCACGTCCCGCGCCCGCTCCCCGGCGACCGCCAGCGTGGTGCGCTGGGCCGACACGTCGACGACCGAGACGTGCTCGCCGCCGGCCGCCTCCGCGATCCGCGCCACGAGGTCCGGCGCGGCGCCGTCGGGGCCGAGCACCAGCCACTCGTCCGGCCCGAGCCAGAGCACCTCGAGGTCGCCGCCGGACGCGACGGTGCCGGGCTCCACCGGCAGCGGCACGCCGATCGCGGTCCCGATCCGCTCCGCCGCCGGGCTCTTGGGGTCCACCCGGAGGTCGACCTGGGTCAGGAAGGGGATCTCGGCCAGGCGCAGGCCGCCACCCGCGCTCGCCGCCTCGAACCTGGCCGCGTACGCCGCGGCCGGACTCCTGCGCTCAGCCGCCGAATCAGCCATCGCGGCGCGCTCCTTCCGGGTCGTACAGGACATGGGAGGTCACGGTGACGGGCACCAGCTCCGCCCCGACCGGCGCGTACAGCCGCTCGCCGATCCGCTCGCGTCCCCGGCTCACCAGCGCGAGCGCGAACGTACGGCCGAGCGCGGCGCTGCGGTAGCTGGAGGTGACGAAGCCGAGCGTGGGGACCGGCGGCTCGGGCAGCGACGAGGTCTCCACGAGGTGGGCGCCCTCGGGCAGCAGCACGCCGGGGTCCTCGGGCAGCAGGCCGACCAGCTGCTTGCGGTCGGGCCGGGAGGTGTCGGCCCGGGCGAAGGACCGCTTGCCGATGAAGTCGGCCTTCTTCTTCGAGACGATCCACTCCATGCCGAGGTCCTGCGGCGTGACCGTGCCGTCGGTGTCCTGGCCGACGATGGGGTAGCCCTTCTCGGCGCGCAGCACGTGCATGGTCTCGGTGCCGTACGGCGTGACCTCCCCGGAGGCCATGACCGCCTCCCACAGGGCCAGGCCGTACCAGGACGACACGTTGATCTCGTAGGCCAGCTCGCCGGAGAAGCTGATCCGGCAGATCCTGGCCGGGATCCCGGCGACCTCGGCCTCCCGCCACGTCATGAACGGGAAGCTGTCGTTGTCCACGGCGAGGCCCGGCGCGAGGCGCGCCAGCACCTCGCGGGAGCGCGGCCCGACCAGCGCCACGGTCGCCCACTGCTCGGTGACCGAGGTGCAGCTGACCCGCAGGTCCGGCCACTCGGTCTGGAGCCACTCCTCCATCCAGTCGAGCACCGCCGCCGCGTTGCCGGTGGTCGTGGTGACGAGGAAGCGGTCGTCCGCCAGGCGGATGACGGTGCCGTCGTCGAAGACCATGCCGTCGGCGCGGCACATCACGCCGTAGCGGATGGAACCGACCTTGAGCGTGCTCATCATGTTCGTGTAGAGCCGGTCGAGGAACACCGCCGCGTCGGGGCCGACCACGTCGATCTTGCCGAGCGTGGAGGCGTCCATCGCGGCCACGTCCTCGCGTGCCGCCCGGCACTCGCGCAGCACGGCGGCCTCCATGTCCTCACCCGGCCGGGGGTAGTACCAGGGGCGCTTCCACTGGCCGACGTTCTCGAACCGCGCGCCGTGCGCCACGTGCCACTCGTGCATCGCGGTGACGCGGATCGGGTCGTGCAGGTGCCCCCGGTCGCGGCCGGCGAGCGCGGCGAACGAGACCGGCGTGTACGGCGCGCGGAACGTCGTTGTCCCGAGCTCCCCGACGTCCACGCCGAGCGCGTGCGCCACCACGGCGCTGGTGAGCAGGCCGGACGTCTTGCCCTGGTCGTGTGCCGTGCCCGCGGTGGTGTAGCGCTTGACGTGCTCGACCGAGCTGAGGCCCGCGCCGACGGCGCGCAGCACGTCCGCCACCGTGACGTCCCGCTGCAGGTCCACGAAGTGGGCGCCGTAGTCGTCGTCTCCGGGGGCCTCGACGAGCCACAGGTGCTCGGCGGGCGCGGCGGCGGGCTCCTCCTCGGCGGCCGGCACGGACGTTTCAGACGGCACGGCGAATCCGGCGGCGGCCAGCGCGCGGCGGCCCGCCTGCGCGCCGTCCTCCAGGCAGCCGCGCAGCGTCGTCACGCCCCGGGCGAACCCCGCCGCCTCCACCGCCTGGCGGATCTCGCCGGGCACGAACGCGCCCAGCCCCTCGTCGTAGCGCAGCGTGCCCCCGGCCTGGCTGAACAGGTGCACCACGGGCGTCCAGCCGCCGGACACCAGCAGCAGGTCGGCCGGGATCTCCCGCGCCTGGCCGTCCCCGCGAGGGGCGACCCGGACCGAGGAGACCTCGCCCTCGCCCAGGGCGGCGGTGACCACGTGGCCGGTCAGCAGCTCGATGCCGCGCTCGGCGCAGCGGGCCGCCCACGTCTCGCCGGGGGCCTGCCGCACGTCGGCGATCGCGGCGATCTCGACGCCGGCGTCGGCGAGGTCGAGCGCCGCCGCGTACGCGCTGTCGTTGGTGGTGAACACCACCGCCCGGCGCCCGGGCAGCACGCGGTAGTGGTTGACGTACGTGCGGGCCGCGCCGGCCAGCATCACGCCGGGCAGGTCGTTGCCGGCGAAGGCGACGAACCGCTCGTGGCCTCCGGTCGCCAGCACCACACGCTTGGCCCGGATGCGCCAGACGCGCTCCCGCGCCACGTGGGCGGGTGCCGCCGCGCCCAGGTGGTTGGTCCGGCGCTCCACCGCGATCACGTAGTTGTCGTCGTAGTGCCCGATGACGCTGGTGCGGCGCAGCACCCGCACCTCCGGCAGCGCCTCCAGCGCCGCCACCTCGGCCGCGGCCCACTCGTGGCCCGGCCTGCCGTCCAGCGTCTCGGTCGTGCCGAGCAGGCTGCCGCCGGGCGCCGGCCGTTCGTCGGCCAGGATCACCCGCGCGCCGGCCCGGGCGGCCACGCCCGCGGCGGCGATGCCCGCCGGTCCAGCGCCGACCACGAGCACGTCGCAGTGGGCGTGCACGGCGTCGTAGCGCGCCGGGTCGGGCCGGTCGGCCAGCCTGCCCTGTCCCGGCAGGCCGGTGGCGACCAGGCCGTCGTACAGCTCGACGGTCGTGGCGGTCAGCATGGGCTCGGGGAAGGGCTCCTCGATCTGGACGAGCGCGTTCGGCTCCTCGCAGCCAGCGGCGTACACGCCGCGCGGGCGGCCGAGCTTGATGCTGCTCGCCACCGCGCGCACGCCGTTGGCGAGCAGCGCCGAGGCCAGCGTGTCGCCCTCCAGGCCCTCATAGTCCCGGCCGTCGAACCGGAAACGCAGCGTCTTCCCCGTCGCCCCCTCGCGACGGTACGGCTGGCCGCTCATGCCGTCACCGGCCGCGGCTCGCCCACGCGGTAGACGGCGTGGATCTCGTTGGTGGCGGTGTCCCGCACGACGTTGAACCAGCGGCGGCACCCGGCGGTGTGGCTCCACCGCTCCGCGAACGGGCCCTTGGGGTTGTCACGGAAGAACAGGTAGCGGGCCCACTCCTCGTCGGAGAGGGCGGCCGGGTTGTCCGGATAGGCGATATGAGCCTGCCCTCCGTAGTGGAACTCGGCCTCGTCCCGCGGCCCGCACCACGGGCAGGGAATCAGCAGCATTTCGACTCCGAATCAGTGCGCGACGGCGGCGGCGCCGTGCTCGTCGACGAGCTTGCCGGTGGTGAACCGGTCGAGCGAGAAGGGGGCGTTGAGCGGGTGGGGCTCGCCCGTGGCCACCGTGTGGGCGTAGCACCAGCCGACGCCCGGGGTGGCCTTGAATCCTCCGGTGCCCCAGCCGCAGTTGACGTACAGGTTCTCGACGGGGGTGAGCCCGACGATCGGCGAGGCGTCGGGGGTGACGTCCACCACGCCGCCCCAGGTCCGCAGCACGTGCGCCCGGGCGAAGACCGGGAACAGCTCCAACGCGGCCGACATCTGCCGCTCGATGATGTGGAACGCGCCGCGCTGCCGGTAGGAGTTGGCCGCGTCGATGCCCGCGCCCATGACCAGCTCGCCCTTGTGCGCCTGGCTGACGTAGACGTGGACCGCGTTCGACATGACCACGGTCGGGTGCACCGGCTCGAGCAGCTCCGACACCAGCGCCTGCAGCGGGTGGCTCTGCACCGGCAGCGACACCCCCGCGTACCCGGCGACGACCGAGGAGTGCCCGGCGGCGGCGAGCGCGACCTTGCCGGCGGCGATGGCGCCGCGGGTGGTGCGGACGCCGGTCACCCGGCCGTCGCGCACGTCGAGGCCGGTCACCTCGCAGTGCTCGATCATGTCGACCCCGAGGTCGGAGGCCGCCTTCGCGAAGCCCCACGCGACGTAGTCGTGCTTGGCGATGCCGGCCCTGGGCTGGTAGGTGCCGCCGAGCACGGGATAGCGCACGTCCGGGGAGATGTCGACGATCGGGCAGACCTCCTTGACCTGCTCCGGGGTGAGCCACTCGGCGTCCACCCCGTTGAGCCGGTTGGCGTTGACCCGGCGCACGCTGTCGCGCACGTCCTGCAGGCTGTGGGCGAGGTTGAGCACGCCGCGCTGGCTGAACAGCAGGGGGTAGCCGAGGTCCTCCTCCAGCCCCTCCCACAGCTTCAGCGCGTGCTCGTAGATGCCCGCGCTCTCGTCCCACAGGTAGTTGGACCGGATGATGGTGGTGTTGCGGGCCATGTTGCCGCCCGCGAGCCAGCCGCGCTCCAGCACCGCCACGTCGGTGATGCCGTGGTTCTTGGCGAGGTAGTACGCCGTGGCCAGGCCGTGGCCGCCGCCGCCGACGATCACCACGTCGTACGCGCGCTTGGGCTCGGCCGGCCGCCACAGGCGGTCGGGGTGGTCGGGCAGGTCGGCGCCCGGCGTCCTGCGCCCTTGAGTCTCGGGGCTCACTGGGCCGCTCCGTTCAGGCTGGGGTAGAGGGGGTGCTTGGCGGCGAGGGCCTCGACCCGGGCGCGCAGCGCGGCCAGGTCGGCCTCGGGCCGCAGCGCCAGGGCGATCACGTCGGAGACCTCCTCGAACTCCGCACGGGCGAAGCCGCGGGTGGCCAGGGCCGGGGTGCCGATCCGCAGCCCCGAGGTGACCATCGGCGGCCGGGGGTCGAACGGCACCGCGTTGCGGTTGACGGTGATCCCGGCCTCGTGGAGCCGGTCCTCGGCCTGCTTGCCGTCCAGCTCGGACTGGCGCAGGTCGACCAGGACGAGGTGGACGTCCGTGCCGCCGGACAGCACCCGTACGCCGGCCTCGGCCGCGTCCGGGGCGAGCAGGCGGTTGGCCAGGATCTGCGCGCCCTCCAGCGTGCGGCGCTGCCGGTCGCGGAACCACTCCCCCGCCGCGATCTTGAACGCGACGGCCTTGGCCGCGATGACGTGCTCGAGCGGGCCGCCCTGCTGGCCGGGGAACACCGACGAGTTGATCTTCTTGGCCAGCTCCGCGGTGGACAGGACCACCCCGCCGCGGGGTCCGCCGAGCGTCTTGTGCGTGGTCGTGGTGACCACGTGCGCGTGCGGGACCGGTGAGGGGTGCAGCCCCGCCGCGACCAGCCCGGCGAAGTGCGCCATGTCCACCATGAGGTACGCCCCGACCTCGTCGGCGATGCGCCGGAAGGCGGCGAAGTCGAGGTGGCGGGGGTAGGCCGACCAGCCCGCGATGATCAGCTTGGGCCGGTGCTCGCGGGCCAGCCGCTCGACTTCGTCCATGTCGACGAGGCTGTCGCTCTCGCGCACGTGGTAGGCCACGACGTTGTAGAGCCGGCCGGAGAAGTTGATCCGCATGCCGTGGGTGAGGTGGCCGCCGTGCGCGAGGTCGAGGCCGAGGATTGTGTCGCCCGGTTCGAGCAGCGCCGACATGGCCGCGGCGTTGGCCTGCGCCCCCGAGTGGGGCTGCACGTTGGCCGCCTCCGCGCCGAACAGCGCCTTCACCCGGTCGATCGCGATCTGCTCGATCACGTCGACGTTCTCGCAGCCGCCGTAGTAACGCTTGCCCGGGTAGCCCTCGGCGTACTTGTTGGTGAGCACCGAGCCCTGCGCCTGCATCACCGAGACGGGTGCGAAGTTCTCCGATGCGATCATCTCCAGCGTGGCCCGCTGGCGGCGCGTCTCCTCGCCGATCGCGGCCGCGACCTCCGGGTCGGCTTCGGCGAGCGGCGTGTCCATCAAAGAGTCGTTCACTTCTGTCCTTTCGGGCACCGTTAGCTGCGCAGCCGCTGCATCGCGGGGTCGAACAGGGGCTCTTCGGCGACCACGGCGGCGACCCGCTGGTCGAAGTAGCCGATCTCCAGGGCCCGGCCCGGCGTCGCCAGCTCGGCCGGCAGCCAGGCGTAGGCGATGCCCTTGCCGATCGTGTAGCCGTAGGCCGCGCTGGTGACGTAGCCGACGGCGGTGTCGCCGTCGTACACGGGCTCCTTGCCCATGACCACCTGGACGGGGTCGTCGATGGTCAGGCAGGTGAGCCGGCGGCGCACGTTCTCCTTGCGGCGCAGCAGCGCCTCGCGGCCGATGAAGTCGCCCTTGTCCAGCTTCACCGCGAACCCGAGCCCGGCCTCGTACGGGTCGTGCTCGTAGGTCATGTCGGTGCCGAAGGAGCGGTAGCCCTTCTCCAGGCGGAGGCTGGAGAAGGCCCCGCGCCCGCCGGCGATGATGCCGTACTGCTGCCCGGCCTCCCACAGCGTGTCCCACAGCTTGGCGCCGAGGTCGGCGGTGGTGTACAGCTCCCAGCCCAGCTCGCCGATGTACGACAGCCGCAGCGCGGTGACCGGCACGGTGCCGATGTACGCCTTCTTCGCCCGGAAGTAGCGGAAGCCCTCGTTGGAGAAGTCGGCGTCGGTCAGCGGCTGGACGAGGTCGCGGGCGCGCGGCCCCCAGACGCCGACGCAGCAGGTGCCCGCGGTGATGTCGCGGACCACGACCGAGCCGTCGCCGGGCAGGTGGCGCTGGAACCAGTCGAGGTCGAGGTTGCCGTTGGCGCCCACCTGGAACAGGTCGCGACCGAGCCGGGCCACGGTCACGTCGCTGCGGATGCCGCCGTCGGTGTCGAGCAGCAGGCAGTAGGTCACCGAGCCGACCGACTTGTCCATCTGGCCGGTCGTCATCCGCTGGAGGAAGGCGAGGGCGCCGGGGCCGGCCACCTCCAGCCGCTTCAGCGCGGTCATGTCGTACAGCGCGACGGACTCGCGGGACGCCTGGGCCTCCGCCCCCACGATCGGCGACCAGTACCGCGCCGCCCAGTCGTTGGGCGTGGGGATGTCCCGGCCCTCCAGCAGGCGGGCGTTGGCGCCGTACCACTGCGGCCGCTCGTAGCCCACGGCCTCGAGGAAGAACGCGTCCAGCTCCCGCTGCCGGGCGTAGAAGGGGCTGAGGCGCACCGGCCGCGGCTCCTCCATCGGCTGGAGCGGGTGGATGATGTCGTAGACCTCGACGAAGTTCTGGCAGTCGCGGGCCAGCACGTAGTCGGGGGCGAGCTGGTGCGGCTCGAACCGGTTGACGTCGCACTCGTGCAGGTCGAACGATGAGCAGTGGCCGTCGACCAGCCACTCGGCCATCGCCTTGCCGACGCCCGCCGAGTGGGTCACCCAGACCGCCTCGGCCACCCAGAAGCCCTTGACCTGCGCGGACTCGCCCAGGAGGGGCATGTGATCTTGAGTAAATGAAAAGATCCCGTTGATGCCCTCGTCGATCTTCGCCGTACGGGTGCCGGGCAGCAGCCGCTGGGTCTCGGTCCAGGCGTCCTCGAAGTCCTCCGGCGTGAACGTGAGCACCGACGGCATGACCTCGGCCTCGTCCACCGGCAGCAGGTCCTCGGGCTTGACCGGCATCGGCCGGTGACCGTAGTAGCCGATGCCGATGCCGTCGAACCGCTGGCGGTAGTAGAGGTCGGCGTCCTGGTGCCGCAGGATCGGCAGCGTCGCCTCCTCCGTACGGCCGGCCAGGTCCGGCACCTGACCGGTCCAGGCGAGCTGGTGCGCGAGCGGGGTCAGCGGCAGCGGCATCCCGACCATCGCGGCGACCTTGGGGCCCCAGATACCGGCGCAGCAGACCACGATGTCGGCCGGGATCTCGCCGTGGTCGGTCACCACGCCGGTCACCCGCCCGTCCTCGGTGCGGATGTCCAGCACCTCGTGCCGGTCCAGCACCCGCACGCCGCGCGACTGCGCCCGCCTGAGCTGGGCCTCGACCGCGCGTACGGCCTTGGCGAGGCCGTCGGTGGGGATGTGCAGGCCGCCCAGCACGACGTCGGGGTCGATCAGGGGGAAGATCTCGGCGCACTCGGCGGGAGTGAGCAGGCGCGACTCGACGCCCCAGGAGGTGGCCCAGCCGTGCCGCCGGTGCAGCTCGGCGAGCCGTTCCGGGCTGGTCGCGACCTCCAGTCCGCCGACCTGGTAGAAGCACGGCTCGCCGTCGAGGTCGAGTGAGCAGAACTTCTCGACGGTGTAACGCGCCATCTGGGTCATGGTCTTCGACGAGTTGATCTGGAAGACCAGCCCAGGCGCGTGCGAAGAGGAACCCCCGGTCGCGGGCACAGAGCCCTGGTCGACAACGGTGACGTCAGTCCAGCCCCGGGCCGACAGTTCGTCGGCGAGTGCCGCACCGACGACGCCTGCTCCGATGATGACGACGCGCGGGCCCGTCATACCCACCTCCGTTGTTGCATAATTCGCAACGTTATGCGCTTAACGCAACAAGCGTGACGCGTGACGCTGCGGGTGTCAAGCACCAAAAACACGACAAAAACGTGCCCGGTGCCGATAGGGGGAAGGATCGGTACCTGGCACGGGGTGAGGTCGCAGGCAGAGCCGGGGACCTCGGATGGCGATGCCTCTCCGGGAGGGGAGGCGCCCCGGAGAGAATCAGCCGCGAGGGATTGCCACGGGGCCGGCCCCGGCCCGCGCGGGGCCGGCCGCGCGAGGCGTACGGGCCTGCGCGAGACCTCTCTCTTATAAACATCTCCCAGCCCACGCGACACGACCTCA
>JADGHC010000165.1 GCA_019689655.1 Microbispora sp. | reverse complement strand
AAGTAGTCCCCGCCCGCCGCACCCCCGTCGTGACGCCGCGGCGGGGGTGCGGCACCCGCGCGCGGCCGGATCAGAGCCGGATCGGGTCCCCGCCGCCCCGCCGCGACGGCCCCGTCAGCGCGTGATGGAGCGTGACGGCCGCGAGCAGGACGATCGCGACGATGTCGAACAGGATGCCGGGCGTCGCGCCCGCCCGCACCGCGGCGGGCAGGGCCGCCATCAGGCCGAGGAAGACGGACTTGGTGACGATCGCCGTCACGGCCGCCGGAACCCTCACCGCCGGGTGGAACGCGGCCCAGACGAGGGCCGCGCCCAGCGCCGCCTGCAGGATGCCCCGGTGCCGAAGCAGCGCCAGCGCCATCGGATCGGACGGCGGGGCGATGCCGTAGGAGAACTCGAGCGCCCGCCCGGGGGAGATCAGTGCGAGCGCCGGAAGTGCCGTGACCACTCCCAGGATCACCAGGGTCCATCGGATGGTCCGCTCGATCGTCAGCGTCATGTGAACCCCATCGCGCGGCCGGAGGGGAAGGACACCGGGCCGCCGTTCCGGCGCCCGTGCCCGCGCTGGTCGCGGTGGTCCTCGCTCCGGCCACGGGGGCGGGAGCGATCACCTCTGTCTCCACTGTATGAGCCCGCCCCGTTCGACGCGGCGCCCGTGCGGCAAGGGGGATTTCCCGGGCGGCGCACTCCGGCGACCCGCATCTCGCCGATGTCCGGCGCGTGGCCGCCGCGGGAAGGGGACGACGGACCGCTCAGCCGGCCCGGCGGGCCTGCTCCAGGTAGGCCACCAGACCGGCGATCCGTTCGGCCGGCCAGGGCAGGCTCCGGCCGATCTCCGCGCTGTTGTCCTGCCACATCCTCTGGACCGCCGCCCTGGTCCGCTCGCCCTCCGGTCCGTCGGGGTGGAACCTGCCCGCGAGGGCGTCCCAGCGGCGTACGAGGTCGCGGGCGCGCTCGTCGCCGGCGGGTACGCCGGTCTCCACGAGCCGCAGGCCCTCCTCGACCAGCCCCTTCCACTCGCGCTTGGCCGCTTCGACGCCCTCGCTGCCCAGCGCGGCCCTGCGCTCGGCCAGCAGCTCGCGCTGCTCTTCGGTCAAGTAGGTCTCGAACACCGACATCAACTCCAACGTGGTCATCAACCGGTCCGGATCGGGGCCGGACGAGTCGCCGGCCTGCCGGAGCAGGCCCCGGATCCGCTCGCGCAGCACCGCGATCAGCTCGGCCTGCTCGTCGAGCCTGCGCAGCTGCGCCGTCAGCAGCGCGCGCATCGACTCGGCGTCGTCCGCCGCGCCGTCGAGGACGCCCGCGATCTCCTCCAGCGACAGCCCCAGCGCCCGCAGGGCGCGGATGCGGTAAAGCCGCCGCAGGTCGCGCGTGGTATACCGGCGGTGCCCGGCGGCCGTACGCTCGCTCGCGCTCAGCAGCCCGATCTCGTCGTAGTGGTACAGCGCGCGCACCGTCATCCCGGTCGCCCGCGCCAGCTCGCCGATGGACCACCGCCGTCCGGCGTCGTCTGCCCCGACCATGCCCGGAACGCTACGACCTCACGTGACGTGAGGTTCAAGCCCGCACGCGGGCGGACCGGGGATCAGCGGGAGTAGTGCTCGACCACGAGCTGCTCGTCCACCGGGACCACGATCTCCTCGCGCGCCGGGCGGCGCAGCAGGGTGAAGCGCAGCCTCCGGTGGTCGATGTCCAGGTAGGGGGCGATCCGCTCGTCCGCGTACGTGCCCTCGGCGGCGGCCACGAACGGCTGCATCCGTGCCGACCGGTCGCGTACGGCCACCGTCTGGCCCGGCTTGACCTGAAAGCTGGGATGTCCACCTTGCGGCCGTCCACCGTGATGCGCCCGTGGTTCACGTACTGCCGGGCGGCGTAGATCGACGGCGCCAGGCCGCCGGGATCAGGCGACGACGGAGCGGAGCGGGATGCCCGCCGCGCCGAGGTCGCGGACCAGGTCGCGGACGAACGGGTGCTCGTCGGCGGGCAGTCCGTCGGGGTTCGGGATCGTGATGCCGACACCAGGACCGCGGTGCCGAGCGCAATGCCGTAGGGGGATCTTCCGCACAACGTGGTGCGTAACCGCATCTCGCCTCCAGGCGGGGGACGGGCGCTCTCTCGCGAGGAGCACCCGCCCGGGAAACGACAAAGTCACTGCGGACAGCAATAGGAGGGAATAAATCGGACAAGATACCGTGAAATGGCTCCACACTCCGGCGTAAACCTGACTGGCAACGTTTTCGCACGTCGATAGCGGAATATCCGACCGAATCACCCTTTTATAAGGTCCGATAACAACTGGGCATCGGCTTCCCCGGGCGGTCCCGGCCCGCGAATTTCCGCACCCGGCGCCCGGCGCCGCGAGATCGAAGACGAACGACCGCGCGCCCGGCTGTGGGACCATTCAGTTGGTTTCGAGGAGGACAGGGTGGAACTGGAGCGCCGGCTCGCGGGCAGATATCACCTGCTCGAACCGATCGGCCGCGGGGGCATGGGTGTCGTCTGGCGGGCCCACGACGACCTGCTCGACCGTACGGTCGCGGTGAAAGAGGTGCTCTACCACCCCACCTCCGCGGAGGACAGGGAGACGTTCAACCGGCGCACCATCCGGGAGGCGCGCGCGGCGGGCCGCATCGACCACCCCAACGTCGTGGTCGTCCACGACGTGATCGAGGAGGACGGCCGCCCCTGGATCGTGATGCAGCTCGTGCGGGCGCGCTCGCTGGGCAGGCTGCTGCGCGAGGAGGGCCCCCTGCCGCCCGAGCGGGTCGCCGCGATCGGGTTGCAGGTGCTCGACGCGCTGCGCACCGCGCACGCCGCGGGGGTGCTGCACCGGGACGTCAAACCGGAGAACGTGCTGCTCAGCGGGGAGAACCGGGTGGTGCTCACCGATTTCGGCATCGCGACGATGCCGGAGGAGCCCGGGCTGACCGTGACCGGCGGCCTCACCGGCACACCCGCGTTCCTGCCGCCCGAGCGGCTGAACGGCGAGCCCGCGACCCCCGAGTCCGACCTGTGGTCCCTCGGCGCGACCCTGTACGCCGCGGTCGAGGGCAGGACGCCGTTCGAGCGCAACACGCCCGTGGCCACCTTGGCCGCCATCCTGCACGACGAACCGGCCCCGCCCCGGCGGGCGGGCGCGCTGACGCCGGTGCTCGAAGGACTGCTGCGCAAGGACCCGGCCCGGCGCATGGGCGCGGCCGAGGCCGCCGCCCTGCTCGCCGCCGCCGTGACGCCGGGACACGCCGCCGCCCCCGACGCCGTGACCGGTGCGCCGGGGCCGGCCGGCAGCCCCGGCACGGGCACGGCGGGCCACCCCACGCGTGTGGACGGCCACGGCCTCCGGACCGCCGGGCCGGAGAGCAGCGTCGGCGCGTACCCGGGTGCGCGCCCCGCACGACGCGGCTCCGCGGCCAGGGTGACGCTGCTCGTGCTGCTGCCGCTGCTGCTCGTGGCCGCCGTCGTGGGCGGCTGGTACGGCTTCAGCTCGCTGGCCGGCGACGGGGCCGTCGCCGAGGAGTCCACGCCGCCGCCGGGCCCCGGCCGGAGCGCCTCGGGCGAGCCGCACACGAGCCCGCCGAGCGAGCGGTCACCGCGGCCCTCCACGCCGCCGGCGGCCACGCTGCCGCGGGGATGGCGGATTCACCGCGACCCGCTGGGCTTCTCGATCGCCCTGCCCCCCGGCTGGGTCCCGTCCAGGGAGGCCACCCGCGTGCGCTTCCACGACCCGGACACTCCCGACTACCTGCAGGTCGACCTGACGCCGTGGTACGACCCCGATCCGGTGACGGCCCTGCGCACCGTCGAGCGGAACTCGACCGGGCAGGGCCGCCTGCCGGGCTACGAGCGCATCGGCGTCACGACGGGCCGCTACCGCGGGGTGCCGTCGGCGGACTGGGAGTTCACGTTCACGCCGAGCTCCGGCAAGGTGCGGGTGCTCGACCGCGCGTTCAAACTCGGCGACGGCCGGACCATCATGCTCTATTGGCAGGTCGCGGACACCCGATGGACCTCCCGCCTGTCCTGGTGGAGGGTGTTCACCTCCACGTTCCGGCCGGAGGCCGGGTGACCGAGCTCCGGGACCGGTCACCCCGGCACGAACGTGGCGATCCTCCGCCGTGTCGCACCGGGTGAGCCGGGCCGCCGTGCTCCCGTCAGCCCTCGTTCGCGAGGATCTCCAGCGCGCCGGCCAGATCGGCGGGGTAGTCGCTGGTGAAGGTCATCCACTCCCCCGTCGCCGGGTGCTCGAACGACAGCGAGACCGCGTGCAGCCACTGCCGGCTCACGCCGAGACGGGCCGCGAGGGTGGGATCGGCGCCGTACAGCAGGTCGCCCACGCAGGGGTGCCTGAGCGCGGCCATGTGCACCCGGATCTGGTGGGTCCTGCCGGTCTCCAGCTTGATGTCGAGCAGCGACGCCGCCCGGAACGCCTCGATCGTGTCGTAGTGCGTGACCGAGTCCTTGCCGCCGGCCACCACCGCGAAGCGCCCGTCGCCCGACGGGTGCCGGTCGATCGGGGCGTCGATGGTGCCCCGCAGCGGGTCCATGTGCCCCTGGACGAGCGCGTGGTAACGCTTGTCCACCGTGCGTTCCCGGAACGCCCGCTTCAGGTGGGAGTAGGCCAGCTCGCTCTTGGCGACGACCATGACGCCGGTGGTGTTGGCGTCGAGCCGGTGGACGATGCCCTGGCGCTCGGCCGCGCCGCTCGTGGACACCCGGTGACCCGCGCCGAGCAGGCCGCCGATCACGGTGGGGCCGGTCCAGCCGACGGCCGGGTGCGCCGCCACGCCGACCGGCTTGCTCACCACGACGATGTCGTCGTCCTCGTACAGGATCGTCATGCCCGGCACCGGCTCGGCCACCGGCGCGGGCGCGGTGGGCGGCGGCGGGATCGTGACGTCCAGCCAGGCCCCGGCGCGGACGCGGTCGGACTTCGCCGGGACGGCGCCGTCGACGAGCACGTCGCCCGAGGCGATCAGCTCGGCCGCGCGGGTGCGGGAGAAGCCGAACATACGGGCCAGGGCGGCGTCGATCCGCTCGCCCTCCAGGCCGTCCGGCACCGGCAGGCTGCGCTGGTCACCCATCGGCCCGCTCCCCGGCCTGCGTGTCCTCCTCACCCTTCGCGTGGTCGCCCGCGCGGTCCTCGCCCGGCTCGTCCGCCTGGCGGGTGCCGTCGATCTGGTAGCCGCGCCAGGCGAGGAACACGGCGAGCACGCCGCCGCACACGATGCCCGAGTCGGCGAGGTTGAACACCGGGAACCGGGTGACCGGGAACACCTGGATGAAGTCGACCACGTGGCCCTGGAACGGGGCCGGCCACCGGAAGACGCGGTCGGTCAGGTTGCCGACCGCCCCGCCCAGCAGCAGGCCCAGCGTGATCGCCCAGGGCAGGCTGCGCAGCTGCCGCGCCGTACGCACGATCGCGACGACGACGGCCAGCGCGATGACCGTGAACACGATCGTCATGCCGGTGCCGATGCTGAAGGCCGCGCCGGGGTTGCGGATCACGGTCAGCACCAGCGCGCCGGGGATGACGGTGACGGGATCCTCGTGCTCCAGGAACTTCACGGCGAGGAACTTGCTGACCTGATCGAGCACGTAGACGAGCGCCGCCACGGCGACGAGCAGAGCGATCCTCCGCGCCCGGCCGGGCCTGGCCGGTCCGGCATCGCTCAGCGGCGTTCCTCCCGCTGCTTGCACGCTACGCACAGCGTCGCCCTCGGGAATGCCCGCAGGCGCTCCTTGCCGATCGGCTTGTGGCACGATTCGCACTCTCCGTAAGTCCCGGCCTCGACGCGGGCGATCGCCCGCTCGTTCTGCGCGAGCAGGTCGCGCGCATTCAGGGTAAGGGCGATCTCGCGCTCACGCTCATACGTCTTGGCCCCGGCATCGGCCGGATCGTCCCCCGCCCCCTGGCTCACGTCCCCGGATGCGAGCTGCTCCTCCGCCCGCGCGATGTCGGCGTGCAGCTCCTCGATCTCGCGCCGCAGCCGCTCGCGGACCTCGGCGAGCTCCTCTTCGGACCAGACGTCGTCACCGGTGGCGGTTTTCGCCGCGCGCGTCGTCATTACGGGCCTCCCCTTCGCCCAGAACCCTTCGAGCCCCGGAACCCTTCGAGTCCCCGGGGCCCGCAAAGCCCCGGAACCCTTCGAGCCGCGGACCCTCCGGCCGGGTGTCTTCGGCGCTTCGAGCCGGTCCGGGCAGAATAAGTCGCCGATAACGGATCGGCAACGAACCCGCCGAGGCTTTTACCCCATCCGGACCCGGATGGTCGCTTTTGTCCAGCTCCTTCTCGTCATCATCTGTTTTGCGTGTTTTGTCGCAGGCGTACGCCGCCTTGTCTCCCCCCGGCGGCCCCGCCCGGCTTCGTGCTCTTTCGCCGACCGCCGGAGCCTGTGCCGCCCGCCGGAGTGCACATCCTCACAACAGCGCGGCGTCGCCCCGTGTTCCTCCCCGCGCCCCGGTGCCCGGGCGCGAAGCGGCGGGCACCGCACGCGACCCCGGCCGCCCCGTGCCCGCGGGGCGCCCCGGCCGTACCCTTCGGCCCTCCCGGACCACGTATTCCCGCACCGGGCCGGGTCTCACTCCGATCGCGGCCGTGATATCGGGAAGCCCCTGCGGCCGGTCTGCGTTATCGTTTCAGTCAGCAAGGCGTTGATGGGGACGAGTACCTCCGCATCCGTCCGCTCAGCGACCCGGGGATGGTGTGAGCCCGGGGCGGGCCGCGAAGGGAAGATCACCCCGGAGCCGCCGGAAGAAAGGCCGTACGGCCGAGTAGAACCGGCAGCGGAGACAAAACGAGAGGGCGTCCGGCACCGGCCGGGCGTCAAGAAGGGTGGTACCGCGGAGCCGTACCGGCTTCGTCCCTTCACGCCATGTCAGCAGCGCTGTCGCAACCACCGCGTGGAGGTCCCGCCCGACGATGTCTTCCCACTATTTCCGCTCACTTCCCGCGCAGGTCGACCTGCCGGCCCTCGAACGCGAGGTCCTCGAACGCTGGCGGGACGGGAAGGTCTTCGAACGCTCCCTGGAGCAGAACGCCGGCGGCCCGACCTGGGTGTTCTTCGAGGGGCCGCCCACGGCCAACGGCATGCCCGGGGTGCACCACGTCGAGGCCCGCGTCTTCAAGGACGTCTTCCCTCGCTACAAGTCCATGCGCGGCTACCACGTCCCCCGCAAGGCGGGCTGGGACTGCCACGGCCTGCCCGTCGAGGTCGCCGTCGAGAAGGAGCTCGGCCTGTCCGGCAAGCCCCAGATCGAGGCGTACGGCATCGCCGAGTTCAACGCCCGCTGCCGCGAGTCGGTGCTGCGGCACGTGGACGCGTTCGAGGAGATGACCGAGCGGATGGGCTACTGGGTCGACATGTCCCAGGCCTACCGCACGATGGATCCCCAGTACGTCGAGGCCGTCTGGTGGTCGCTCAAGGTCATCTGGGACAAGGGCCTGCTGTTCCGCGACCACCGGATCACGCCGTACTGCCCCCGCTGCGGCACCGGCCTGTCCGACCACGAGCTCGGCCAGCCCGGCGGCTACGAGACCGTCTCCAGCCCGTCGGTGTACGTCCGGATGCCGGTCGTCTCCGGCCCCCTGGCCGAGCTGGGCGCCGCGCTGCTGATCTGGACCACAACGCCCTGGACCCTGGTGTCCAACACCGCCGTCGCCGTGCACCCCGACGTGACGTACGTCGCGGCCCGCCACGGCGACGAGGTGCTCGTGATCGCCGAGCCGCTGCTGCGCCGCGTCCTCGGCGAGGACGCCGAGGTGCTTGCCACCTACAAGGGCGCCGAGCTGGAGCACACCGCCTACCGGCGCCCCTTCGACCTGGTGGACATCGAGGGCGCCCACTACGTGGTGCTCGGCACGTACGTCACGGTCGAGGACGGCACCGGCCTGGTCCACCAGGCCCCCGCCTTCGGCGCCGACGACATGGCCGTCTGCAAGCGCTACGGACTGCCCGTGGTGAACCCGGTCGGCCCGGACGGGCGGTTCCTGCCGGACGTGCCGTTCGTGGGCGGGCTGTTCTTCAAGGACGCCGACAAGCCGCTGACGGACGCCCTCCGCGAGCGCGGCCTGCTGTTCCGGGGCGGGCACTTCGAGCACAGCTACCCGCACTGCTGGCGCTGCCACACGCCGCTGCTGTACTACGCGCTGCCGTCCTGGTACATCAGGACCACCGCGATCAAGGACCAGCTCCTCGCCGAGAACGAGCGCACCAACTGGTTCCCGGAGACGATCAAGCACGGCCGGTACGGCGAGTGGCTGCGCAACAACGTCGACTGGGCGCTGTCGCGGTCCCGCTACTGGGGCACGCCGCTGCCGCTGTGGATCTGCTCGGAGAACGAGGACCACGTCACCTGCGTCGGCTCCCTCAAGGAGCTCGGCGAGCTGGCCGGCCGGGACCTGACCGGGCTCGACCCGCACCGCCCGTACGTCGACGACGTCGCCTTCCCCTGCCCCACCTGCGGGGCCGAGGCGCGCCGGGTGCCCGACGTCATCGACGTCTGGTACGACTCCGGGGCCATGCCGTTCGCCCAGTGGGGCGCCCCGCTGGTCAACAAGGACGTCTTCGACGGCTCGTTCCCCGCTCAGTTCATCTGCGAGGCGATCGACCAGACACGCGGCTGGTTCTACTCGATGATGGCCGTCAGCACGCTGGTCTTCGGCCGCTCATCGTACGAGAACGTGCTCTGCCTCGGCCTGATCCTGGCCGAGGACGGCCGCAAGATGAGCAAGCACCTGGGCAACGTGCTGCAGCCGATGCCGCTGATGGAGCAGCACGGCGCCGACGCCCTGCGCTGGTACATGGCCACCTCCGGGTCCCCCTGGGCGCCCCGGCGGATCGGCCACGCCGCGCTCGAGGAGATCGTCCGCAAGGTCCTGCTGACCTACTGGAACACCGCGTCGTTCTTCACGCTCTACGCCAACGCCGAGTCGTGGTCCCCGGCCCGAATGGCCGAGGCCCCGGCGTACGCCGAGCGGCCGCTGATCGACCGGTGGGCGCTGGCGGAGCTGCACCGCACGGTGGCGGAGGTCACCGCGTCGCTGGACGACTTCGACACCGCCCGGGCGGGCCGCCGGCTCACCGAGTTCCTGGACGACCTGTCCAACTGGTACGTCCGCCGCTCGCGCCGCCGCTTCTGGTCCGGTGAGGCGTCGGCCTTCGCGACGCTGTACGAGTGCCTGGAGACCGTCACCCGGCTGCTGGCGCCGCTGGTGCCGTTCATCACCGACTACCTGTGGGACGTGCTGCGCGACGAGAACGCCGCGACCTCGGTGCACCTGGCCACCTGGCCGGAGGTGAACACCGCGCTGCTCGACCCCGAGCTGTCGGAGCGGATGGCGCTGGTGCGCCGGCTCGTGGAGCTGGGACGGTCGGCGCGTGCCTCGTCGTCGGTCAAGACCCGCCAGCCGCTCGGCCGGGCGCTGATCGCCGCCCCCGGCTGGGCGGCGCTCCCCGGCGAGCTGCGCGAGCTGATCGCCGACGAGCTGAACGTCCAGCGGCTCGAGGACCTGTCCGGGTTCTCCGCCGACCTGGTGACGTTCACGGTCAAGCCGAACTTCCGCAGCCTCGGCAAGCGGTTCGGTTCGCAGACCAAGCTCGTGGCCGCGGCCGTGTCGGCGGCCGACCCGGCCGCGCTGGCCCGGGCGCTGCGCTCCGGCGGCACCGCGACCGTCGAGGCCGCCGAGGTGGGCACGGTGGAGCTGAGCGCGGACGACGTGATCGTGACCGAGCAGCCCAAGTCGGGCTGGGCGGTGGAGACCGGCGCGGTCGACACCGGCACCGGCGAGACCGTGGCGCTGGACCTGACGATCACCGACGAGCTGCGCCGGGCCGGCCTGGTCCGCGACGTGATCCGGCTGGTCCAGGAGGCCCGCAAGTCCACCGGCCTGTCCATCACCGACCGCATCCACCTGTGGTGGTCGGCGGACGGCGAGCTGGCCGAGGCGCTGCGCGAGAGCGGCTCCGCCGTCGCCGACGAGGTGCTGGCCGAGCGCATCACCGAAGGCGTGCCGGAGGAGGACCTGCCGGTCCACGAGGACGCCGATCTCGGCCTGTCCTTCCGCCTCCGCAAGGCCTGATTCCGCGGCAGATGGGGCCGGTCGCCGACCGGCCCCATTTCGCATGTCGATCATCCGGCGGCCGGAGGTGTCCCGGCGGCCCCGCTCAGCCGGGCTCGACGATGCGGCGGCGGGTCGCCGTGACGATCACCCCGCCCGCCAGGGCGAGGGCGGCCAGCACGGCGGCGAAGATCGTCGAGCCGGTGGTGAGGCCCACCACGTCGCTGAGATACCCCGCGGCGACCGGCAGGAGACCGGCGGGTACGTACCCTCCCACATTGAGCGCGGCGTTCGCCTCGGCCAGCCGGGTGGCCGGCACGGCGGCGTTCAGCAGCGACAGCCCGGCCAGCTGCCCCATGCCCTGGCCGGCTCCGGCCAGCAGCGCGGCGGCCACCAGCAGCACGATCGAGCCCGCCCGCATGGCTCCCACCAGCGCCGCCATGGCGGCCACGGTGCACACCGCGGCGGCCGTCAGCACCGTACGGCGCGAGACGCGCTGGACGGCGAACTGCGTGCCCGTCGCCGCGGCGAACATCACGAACGCGGTGACCCCGGCGAGGACGCGGCTGCTGGAATGCAGCAGGCCCGCGAGCAGCGAGGGGCCCAGCGACAGGACGAACGAGGTCGCGGTGATGCCCGGGCCGAAGGTGGCGATGCCCAGCAGGAGCGGCAGGCGCCCCTCGGCGGGAACCGCGGGCACCCGGATCCACCGGCCGGAGATCACCCGGGCGGGGCGGCCCAGCGGCATCCGCAGCACGGTGACGACGGCGGTCAGCAGCAGGGCGGCCTCCACCACGAACACGGTGACCGTGGGCCCGGGCAGAGTCTGCGCGAAGACGCCGGCCAGCAGCGGGCCCAGGCCCGCGCCGAAAACCATGGCGCAGGAGGCCAGCAGCGCCGCGAGGCGCTTGCGGTCCGCCCCGGCCACATCCGTCACGGCGGCCATGCCGGCGCTGACCACGGCCCCCACCGCGATGCCGGTGCACACGCGGGCGACGGCCAAAGCGGCCACCGACGTTGCCGTGGCGAAGACCAGGCAGGCGATCAAGGCCAGCGCCAGGGCCGGCAGCAGCACCGCCTTACGGCCCAGCCGGTCCGATGCGATACCGCTGACCAGCAGGGAGACCAGCAATCCGACGATGTAGAGCGCGAAGACGACCGTCAAGGTCCCCTTGGAGAACCCGATCTCCCGCTGCCACAGCACATACAGCGGCGTGGCCGCGTTGGACAGCACGAACACCGCCGTGACCGGCCATGCGGCCAGCCAGACCCACCAGGTCGGCGCCGGCCGGGCCGGCGGCGGGGGCGCGGTCCCGTGGGTGGCCGCGGCAGGGGCGATGCGGGCATGCGACATGAGAGGCTCCGTCTCCGCGAGCAGTACGATTTTTCTCGAAGTTAGCATGCAGTACGAGAAAACTCGTACTGAGCCCCGGCACTGGGAAGGAGCCGTGATGCCCGCCGCCTCCACAGCGTTCAAGGTCTATCC
>JADGHC010000164.1 GCA_019689655.1 Microbispora sp. | reverse complement strand
CCCCCGGCGCAAGCGCCCCGCCCGCGGCGCCACTCCCGCTCGCTATCGGACGCGCCGCCGTCCTCGCCCTTGACCTCGGCACCACGACTGGATGGGCGCTGCGCGGCCAGGACGGCGGCATCACCTCCGGCACGGTCACCTTCCGGCCCAGCCGGTTCGAGGGCGGCGGCATGCGATACCTGCGCTTCCGCGGCTGGCTCGGCGAACTAGCCGGGCTCACCGGCGGCCTCGCGCGGATCGCCTTCGAGGAGGTGCGCTCCCACGCAGGCACCGATGCCGCGCACCTCTACGGCGGCTTCCTCGCGCACCTCTCCGCCTGGTGCGAGGAACGCGGCGTGGCCTACGAGGGCGTGCCAGTCGGCACCATCAAGCGCTTTGCGACCGGCCGCGGCAACGCTGACAAGGCGGCCATGATCGCGGCCGTGCGGGCGCGCGGCTTCGCGCCGGCGGACGATAACGAGGCCGACGCCATCGCCCTGCTGCTCTGGGCCACGAACGGCCAGGGAAGCCGGACATGAGGCTGCCCGGTGCCCCGCAGCCGCCCCGGTCGTGTCTGGACCTGGCACGCAGCCCGACCACCGCGGTGGAGCTCGATGCCATGCGCGCCGCCGCCTGGCACCGGCACGGCGTCGCCGCCTTGGCCGTGGCGGATATCGTCGATCCCTGGCTCCGCCAGGCCGTCATCAACGAAGCCAGCCGGCGCTGGGGACGCCGTCACGGAGGGGGCCAGCATGGCCGGTAAGCGCAAGCCGAAGCGCGCCACTGCGCAGCACGAGGACCTGTCGAAGCCCTCGAAGTGGCGGCTGCAGCACGGCGGCTTCTCCGAACCGATCCGCGACACCGATCCGGAAACCGGCAGTCCGGTCCAGCATCGCCGCGCCGTCGACACGCTTGGACAGATGTTGGCGAATGGCACGATCACCCCGCAGATGCACGAGGCGGGGCAGATCTTCCGGACGCTGTTCCGCTCCGCGGCGCTGGACGGCATCGCCACGTCGCAGCTGATCCGGCTGGCAGGCGCCACCGCCGACGCGACGCCGAGCCGGCAGATCGACGCCCGGCGCCGCGTAGCCGAGGCACTCGACGCGCTGGGTGGCCACGACAGCCCGGCCGGCTCCTGCGTGTGGTTCGTTGTCGGGCTCGAGTTCTCGGTCCGCGAATGGGCGGCCCGTCAGGGCTGGAGCGGCAGGCCCGTCCCGCAGCCCATCGCAGGCGGCATGCTGGTCGCAGGGCTTGGCATCCTGGCGATGCACTTCGGGCTCACGCCGCGGCAGCGGGCGGCGTAGCGAGGAGGTGATGTAGCGCATCCTGACGTGGATGTGGCATGCATCGCCGATGCCATAGCTTGGGCATCGGCCATCTGATCCGAAAGACATCTGCGACCATGCCTGACCTAACGCAGCTCGCCCTGTACTTCGCCGCGGCTCTGTTGCTCGCTGTCACGCCCGGGCCAGGCATCTTTTACGTCGCCGCACGCACGCTTGCCGGCGGTCGTGCGGAGGGTGTGGCTTCCAGCTTCGGCACCGGGCTAGGCGGTATGGTCCATGTGCTCGCGGGAAGCTTGGGCATTTCCGCCATCGTGCTCGCCAGCGCAGAGCTGTTCGCGGCGCTCAAGTTGATCGGTGCGATTTACCTTGTTTGGCTCGGCTTTCGAACGATCCAGTTAGCTCGACGTGATACCTCCATTGGTCGAGAGGACGGCTCCGGCGCCCCCGCGATCGGTCCACGGAGAGCCTTTCGTGAAGGTGTGCTGGTCGAGGCCTTGAATCCCTAGACGGCAGCCTTCTTTCTCGCCTTCGTCCCGCAGTTCGTGGACCCGACGGCGGGGCATGTCGCCATGCAATTCGTGGCGCTGGGTTTCGTCTCAGTCTTGCTCAACACGCTTGCTGACATTGTCGTCGCATTCGCGGCGGGCAGCATTCGCGAAGGTGCGGCGACGCGGCCTTCGTTCATCCGTCGCCTTCGAGAGGCGTCGGGGGCGGCGATGATCGCACTCGGCATCGGTCTGGCATTGGCGAAGCGCCCTGCCAGCTGAGAGGGGAGCTGTCCGCTCCACCCCCTGAAGGGCTGTTACAATAGACCCCATGGCGGCGCGCAAATCGCGTTGGCTATGATGATGACACGTCGAGAAGGTGCGTTTAGGACCGCGGCTCCCGAGCCACTCGCCAGCTGATCAGCCACTGTGGCTCTCGAGCCGCAGGGTCCTTCCTGGCCCCGCTGTATGCGGGGGGCGGAAGCGCGCAAGGCGCCTAGCGTCAGCCCCGTTTTCCAGGTTGCCAGCGTTGCCAGGTTGCAAGCCGCGGCGCCTTCCATTCGGACATCAGACAGGTGCAGATGCTCCAGGCCCCATGGGCTGCGAGCGCCGTCGAGGCGCGCGCGGTCGCCGCGCTACTTCCCTATGCGGGGAATGCGCGCACGCATTCCGCTGAGCAGGTAGCGCAGATCGCGGCGAGCATCCTCGAATTCGGCTTCGTCGCTCCGGTGCTGGTCGACGAGCGCGGCGAGATCATCGCTGGCCACGGCCGACTGCTGGCCGCGAAGTCCCTCGGCCTGGAGACGGTCCCCACCATCATCCGCGCCGGCCTGACCGAGGCCCAGAAGGCTGCCTATCGGCTGGCGGACAACCGCATTGCGCTGAACGCGGGGTGGGACGAGGCGCTGCTCGCGGCCGAGGTCGCCAAGCTGCAGGAGATGGGCGGCATCGACCTGGCGCTGACCGGCTTCGACGGTGCGGAGATCGAGCGGCTGCTCGCTGGGCTGGAAACCGAGGCCGGCAACCTGCCAGCGCCAGCGGTTGCCAGCGGTGCCGAGCCGATTCCTGGCAACCAGGCGAACACGAATGCCGCGGATGCGGCAGAGGATCCCGCCGACGCGGAACCCGAAGCGCCGCGCCAAGCCGTCACACGCCCCGGAGATCTCTGGCTGCTCGGCGAGCATCGCCTGCTCTGTGGCGACAGCACCGATGCCGCGGCGGTGGCACGTGTCATCGGCGCGGACCGCGCAGCGCTGCTCTTCACCAGCCCGCCCTACGGCAACCAGCGCGCCTACACCACCGGCGGCGTTTCGGATTGGGATGCGCTGATGCAGAGCGTGTTCCAGCATGTCGACGCGGCTCTGCAGCGTGATGGCCAGGTGCTGGTGAACCTCGGGCTGATCCATCGTGAGGGCGAGTGGCAGCCCTACTGGCAGGGCTGGCTGGACTGGATGCGCGCGGAAGGCTGGCGCCGCTTCGGGCTGTATGCCTGGGATCAGGGGCCCGGGCTGCCCGGTGACTGGAACGGCCGGCTCGCGCCGGCCTTCGAGCTGGTCTTTCACTTCAACCGCGAGGCCCGCGCGCCGAACAAGATCGTGCCCTGCAAATGGGCCGGCACGCCGAACAAGGGCAGCGGGCTGCGCGCCGCCGACGGCGAGGTGAAGGCCTACACCCATATCGGCCTGCCGGTGCAGGAGATGCGCATCCCCGACAGCGTGCTCCGCATCACCCGCCACAAGGGGCGGGGGATCGAGACGGAGCACCCGGCGGTGTTCCCCGTGGCACTGCCCGAATTCCTGATACGCGCCTACACCGACGAGGGTGACGTCGTGTTCGAGCCCTTCTCAGGAAGCGGGACTACCATCCTAGCGGGCCAGCGAACCGTGCGGCGCGTCCGCGCGATTGAGCTCGCCCCGGCCTATGTCGACCTGGCGATCGCCCGCTGGCGCATGGTGCACCCCGACCTGTCGGTCACCCTGGCGGAGGATGGACGGGACTACGACGCCGTCGCTGCGGCGCGCTCGGAGGCGATGGCCAATGCTGCCTGACCTTCGAGTCGAGATGATGCCTGTCGCGTCGCTCGCCCCGTATGCCGCGAACGCCCGCCTGCACTCCTCCGATCAGGTGGCGCAGCTGGCCGCCTCGATCGGCGAGTTTGGCTTCAACGTGCCGGTGCTGGTGGACGACGCCGGCGTGCTGATCGCCGGCCACGGCCGCGTGCTTGCCGCGAAGGCGCTCGGCCTCGAGGAGGTGCCGGCGATCCGGCTCGGCCACCTGACCGAGGCGCAGGCGCGGGCCTTCCGGCTGGCCGACAACCAGCTGGCACTGAACTCCACCTGGGACGAGACCCTGCTCGCCGCGGAGCTTCGCGCGCTGCGCACCGACGACTTCGACCTCGGCCTGATCGGCTTCGACGGCGCGACCCTCGATCGCCTGCTGGGCGAGGGAGCGTCAGACGCGCCGGCCGCGCCCGCCGGGGATCCCGACGCGCCGGCGCCGGAGCCGCCGGAGGCCCCCGTCACCCGGCCTGGCGATCTGTGGCTGCTCGGCCCTCATCGGTTGTTATGCGGCGACAGCACCAATGCCGCGGACGTCGCGCGGCTGCTGGACGGGGCGCGGCCGCATCTCCTCGTCAGTGATCCTCCGTTTGGCGTCAACTACGATCCCGAATGGCGAAACGAGGCCGGCGTCTCGGCCACGATGCGCACGGGCAAGGTAGCGAATGATCACCGCGCTGACTGGCACGAAGCGTGGGCACTATTTCCCGGCGATGTGATCTACATCTGGCACGCCGGCTCGCACGCACGGACGGTGATCGAGAGCCTGGAGGCCTGCGGCTTCCAGATCAGAACGCAGATTATCTGGGCCAAGCCGCGGCTGGTGCTCGGCCGAGGAGACTATCACTGGCAGCACGAACCGTGCCTCTACGCCGTCCGCAAGGGTAAGACCGGCCATTGGCAAGGGGCACGCGACCAGACCACGGTCTGGCCAATCGGCGCCGCTGGCGATGAGGATGCCGCAACTGTGCATGGGACGCAGAAGCCGGTCGAGTGCATGCGCCGCCCGATGCTGAACAACAGCCAGCCTGCAGATGCCGTCTATGAGCCGTTCTGCGGCAGTGGGAGCACCATCATCGCAGCAGAGACGAGCGGGCGCGCTTGCCTCGCGATGGAACTCGATCCCCGCTACGTGGACGTGGCAGTGCGGCGCTGGCAGGCGTTCACGGGCAGAACCGCGGTGCTGGCGGACGAGGACCGCACCTTCGTGGACGTTGAAGCCGTCCGGCGAGAGGCGAAGGCCGCGTGATGCGCGACGTGTCGCTCCTTTTCGATGACGGTAGCTTGCCGAGGATAGCCGCTCGGACATCCGGTCGTCCGCGCGTGAAGCAGCGGGGGAGCATCCGGGTTAGCCGGGAACTGGAGTTGGGGCGAGCGGCGGAACACCTCGTCTGCGCAGATCTTCTGCTATCCGGCTGGTCGAGCTATCCCACGGCGCAAGGTCTGCCATACGACCTCGCGGTCGATGTTGGTGATCGCATCGTCCGCGTTCAGGTGAAGTCGAGCTTTTTTGCGAAGAACCCGCAGCCGACCTCACGGGCAAACCCCGCCTACTTCTATCAGATCCGTCGTGCGGGACGCGGTGGCGCACGCATCTACAGTGGTGGCGAGTTCGACATCTACGCGCTGGTCGCTCTTGATCGCCGGTTAATTGCATACTTCGCGGCGGCGGAGTTGCCGAGCCAGTCGGTCGTGGTCCGTGTTCCAGGAGGATATTACGGCCGCGGCGCCCGAACCGAGCGTGAATTCGCTGGCTCCACCTTCGAGCGTGCGTTGCGTGTCGCGTTGGAAATTGAAGCTTCAAGCGGCCAAGCCGCCGCCCGCGTAGAGCAGGCGGCGGCATGATCCGTGTGGTCGGTGCGCGTCAGTCGGCGACTTTGTAAACGCTGTAGGACCCCTTCGCGCCCTCCTTGTTCGGGCCGACCTGGCGGACCCGCTCCAGCACCTGCACCTCGATCCCCTGGCGCTTCTTGAGGCCCGCGAAGAACCCGCGGACCGTGTGCTGCTGCCAACCGGTCGCTTCGCAGATCTGCGCGATGGTCGCGCCCTCCTCGCGTCGGAGCATCGCCAGCACCGTCTCCTGCTTCGTGCCCTCGCGCGGCTTGCGCGGCGCGCCGGGCTCGCGTGGGGTACGGGGCGGCTTGCCCGCGAGGGCGGCGCGGAGGGCCGCGATGGCGCGGCTGATCGGGTTGTCGGTCGCGTCCTGCGCCGGGCTGGCGTCCCAGGCGACCAGGACCGCCGCAGCGGCGTCGCGCAGGCTGGCGCGAGGGGCGGGCGTGGGCGCGCCCTGGGCGGGTTCGGCGTCCTCCGCGGGGCCATCCCGCTCCGTCGCGTCCTCCCCGCCCGTGGGCGCCGTGTCGGCCACCGGCGCGGCGGCCTCCGCTGCGGCGCGGCGTTCGGCATTGCGGCGGTCGATGGCGGCGGCGCTCTGCTCGTCCTCCTCCGCCGCCTCGCCCGCATTCGGGTCGATCCCGATGGCGCGGAGCCCGTCGTCGGTGATCTTGAGCAGCATCTCGTCGCCATCGACTGTCCATTTCGCGATAGCGTCGTAGGCAGGGCGGTGCACCGCGATCACCAGGTCGCCCTTCAGCAGTGCCTTGGCGACCGCCTGTCGCGCCGCGGCCGGCAGCCGCTCGGGCGGGTAGGCCAGGCGCTCGGGATGCTGGGCGGCAGCGGTCAGGATCTGCTGCTGTGTGTCGGTGAGCTTCATCGTCGGGTCTCCGGTTCGGCACCCGATCAGCCAGGTGCTACCGCCCCGAGCCCCTTCCGGGGCCTTCCGACGCCGATGCCCGGCGCGTGACGGACCATTCGCGCTGAGCCCTGCCCGAGCCAAGCGTGATCGTCACAGCGCAGATTGCGTTCTTCGAGGGATCTCGATCACATCATGATCGCCACCGCGCAGCCGGGCCGCGTGGCCTCGCAGCGCGAGGTGGCGCGCCGCCTCGGCGTGTCCCACACGGCGCTGCAAAAGGCGCAGCGCGCCGGGCGCATTGCCCCCGAGGCCGACGGCGCCTGGGACGTCGAGAAGGTGCGGGCGAGGCTCGCCGATAGTAGCGATCCCGTCCGGAAGACGGCGACGCTCGTACCGCCGAGGCCGGTACCATCTCGGCCAGCAGCGGCGCCGCCGCCTGTCGCGCCGATGCCACCGGCTCCGGACCCGCTGCCGCGGGCGGCGCAAAGCACCTTCCACGACGCCCGCACCGCGAATGAGGTGCTCAAGGCGCAGGAGCGCCGACTGCGGCTCGACGAACGCAAGGGCAAGCTGGTCGACAAGGCCCGCGCCCTGCTGCTGGTGCACCGCCTCGCCAAGGAGGAACGCGACGCGATCCTGGCCTGGCCAGCTCGTGTGGCCGCGGAGATGGCGGCCGAGCTCGGCGTCGACGCGCACAGGCTGCAGACCATGATGGACACCCGCCTACGCGAGCACCTCGCCACCCGCCACGATGTCCGGGTGCAGGTGTCGTGATGGCGGGCGAACATCTGCTTGACGAGCTTGGCCGCTTCGACGGTGACGCCGAAATAGTGCAGGCGTGGCGCGACGGCATGGCGCCGGAGCCGGCGCTGCTGGTCTCGGAATGGGCCGACCGGCATCGCCTGCTCGGCAGCCGCGGCTCTGCCGAACCGGGGCCGTGGCGCACCGCGCGCACGCCCTACCTGCGCGAGATCATGGACGCGCTGTCGCCGGCGCATCCCGCTCGGCGTGTCGTTTTCATGAAGGGCGCCCAGGTCGGCGGCACCGAGTGCGGCAACAACTGGATCGGCTACGTCATCCACCACTCACCGGGGCCGATGCTCGCGGTGCAGCCGACCACGGAACTCGCCAAGCGCTTCTCCGACCAGCGCATCGACCCGCTGGTGGAGGAAACGCCGGCGATCCGGGAACGGGTCGCGCCGGCCCGCTCCCGCGACAGCGGCAATCGCCAGCTCAGCAAGGAGTTCCCCGGCGGCCAGCTGGTGATGACCGGCGCGAACAGTGCCGTGGGCCTGCGCTCGATGTCGGCGCGGTTCCTGTTCCTCGATGAGATTGACGCCTATCCCGGTGACGTCGAGGGCGAGGGTGACCCGATCGCACTGGCCGAGGCGCGGGCGCGGACCTTCGGCTGGCGACGTAAGATTCTGCTGGTCTCGACACCGACCATCGCCGGGCTGTCGCGGATCGAGCGGGAGTACCTGGCCACCGACCAGCGGCGCTATTTCGTGCCCTGCCCGCATTGCGGAGTGATGCAGTGGCTGCACTTTGAGCGGCTGGTGTGGGACGAGGGGGCACCCGATACTGCCCGCTATCTCTGCGAGGCCTGCGACGCCCCGATCGGCGAGCAGCACAAGGCGGCGATGCTCTCCGCTGGGGAATGGCGGGCCACGGCCACGGCGACGGATCCGCACGCGGTCGGCTTCCACATCTCGGCGCTGTATTCGCCACCGGGCTGGATGCCCTGGTCGGAAATCGCCCGGCTCTGGCTCGCAGCGCAGGGCGACGATCGGGCGATCAAGACCTTTCGCAACACGGTCCTGGGCGAGACCTGGCAGGAAGCCGGCGAGGCGCCGGACTGGCAGCGGCTCTACGATCGCCGCGAGCACTGGCCTGTCGGCACCGTCCCTCTGGGCGGGCTGTTGCTCACCGCCGGCGTGGACGTGCAACGCGACCGCCTCGAGGCCAGCGTTTGGGCCTGGGGACAGGACCGCCAGTCCTGGTTGGTCGAGCACCGCGTTCTGGCGGGGAACCCGTTCGAGGCGGCGGTGTGGGAGGAGCTCCGGCTGCTGCTGGGTGAGACCTGGCGGCATGCCTCGGGCCACCGCCTTCCCATCGCCACGGCAGCGATCGACAGCGGCGACGGCATGACCACCGCGGAGGTCTATTCCTTCGTGCGGCGGACCGGCGCGGGACGCGCCATCGCGGTCAAAGGCCAGGACGGGCTGCGCGCCGCGGTGGGGCAGCCGGCCGCCACCGAGGTACGGCGCAACGGCCGAAAACTCGGCGGGCTGAAAGTCTGGCCGGTCGGCTCGTCCTTTCTGAAGGCCGAGACCTATGGCTGGCTGAAGCTCGATCGCCCCACCGAGGAGAGCGGCGATCCCTTCCCCGCCGGCTTTGTCCACCTGCCGATCCACGCCGCAGGGGAAGAATTCTGCCGCCAGCTCACCGCCGAGCAGCTGGTCGCCCGCGCTGGCCGCAACGGCTTTCGCCGCCTCGAATGGGTGAAGACCCGCGAACGCAACGAGGCGCTGGACTGCCGCGTCTATGCGCGCGCCGCAGCGGCCGCCCTCGGCATGGACGGCTGGGGTGAAGGGCGCTGGGCGCGGATGGCGGATGCGCTGTCCTTGCCGGCCGACGAACCATCCTCGGCGGCGGTGCAGGCGTCGTCCGCCGCTGCACCACCGACCCGCCCGCGCGCCTGGCTTGCTCCGCGCAGCGGCTGGCTGCGCTGAACCTGGAGATCATGATGACTGCCATCGTCCCGGTGCGCACCACCATCGCCGCCGGCCAGGCCCTGAGCGGACCCGTCGCCAGCGTCGGCTACGGCGTCTGCCTGCTGCTGCTGCCGGCCGCCTGGACCGATGCCCCGCTTACCCTGCAGGGCTCGCTCGACGAGGGCGAGCCATCGGGCTGGGCGGACCTCTACGACCATCTCGGCAACGAGGTGGTGCTGACGGTCGCTGCCGGCCGGGCGCTCACCCTACCGCCCACGCTGCTGCTCGGCTGGCGCTGGCTGCGCTTGCGCTCGGGTCTCGCGGCGGCGCCGGTGGCCCAGGCGGCGGAGCGGCTGCTCACCCTCGGCATCCGGCCCCTCGCATGACCGCGCTGTTCCAGCACTACCTGCCGCCCAGCCCGGCGATGCTGCCCTACGCATCGGGGCGGTTCTACGCCTCGCAGCATGCGCGCGCCGTCGGCGGCGCCGTCGCGATGACGGCGAACCGGCTCTACTGCGTCCCCTATGTGCTGGCCCGGCCCGGGCTGTTCTCTGCGATGGCGGTCAGTGTGACGACCGGCGCCGCTGGCCTTCTGCGCATGGCGCTCGCCGCCGACAACGGCGCCGGCCGGCCGGGAGCGGTGATCGAGGAACCGCTGGCCGACGCCGACACCGCCGCCACCGGCAACGCACTCTGCCTCTTCGCGCAGCCACGTTGGATCCCGGCTGACATCTGGTGGTTGCTGCTCTGCTTCTCCGGCGCACCCACAGTGCGCGGCACCAGCACCCAAGCTCTCAGCGGCGGCAACACGCTGCTGCTCGGCTCCACCGCCGCGGATGGTGGCGCCGGCGGCGGCACCGGCAGCGAGAACGGGTTCTTCGCGACGCTGACGCATCAAGCCGGCGTGCCGATCATGCCGAACCCGCCGGATGGCCTGTCCTATCTGGTGAATGCGGCGACGCCGCTGCCGACGCTCAGGGCGGCGTGATGGATCCGACCGTTCTCGCCTGGGCGCTGGCGCAACCGACCGGCAGCCGCGCCGCGGCGCTGGCCGCGGCCTACACGGGCGGCACCATGCGCGTGACTTTCGACGGCCGCACCGTCGAGTACCGCAGCCTCGACGAGCTCGGCCGGGCGCTCGCCGTGCTGCACGGCGCCGAGAACAGCGCGGCGCGACGGCCTGCGATGACGCTGGCGAGCTTCACGCGCGAGGGGCGTACGTGATCGATCGTGTGACCCGCCGCGTCCGTGATGCCTGGGCGGTGCTGCGCGGCTATGCCGCGGCACAGGACCACCGCGCCTCCGCCTGGGCGGCCTCGGGCGGCAGCGCCAATGCCGAGGTCGGCATCTCCGCGGCGACGGTCGCCCGCCGCGCGCGCGACGCCGTGCGCAACGACCCCTACGCCAGCCGCATCGTCGATCTCTGGACCGGCAATGCCGTCGGCGCCGGCATCACCACCCGCTGGCCGGACCAGCGCCATGCCGACACCTGGCGGCGCTGGGCGGAGGGCACCGCCTGCGACGCCGAGGGGCGCCTCGATCTCTACGGGCTGCAGGCGCTGGTGATGCGGGCGGTGGTCGAGAGCGGCGAGTGCTTCGTCCGCTTCCTGCTGGCGCCGCCGTCGCCTGCCAACCCGATCGGCCTACGCCTGCAGGTGCTGGAGGCGGACCACCTCGACACCGCGCGCAACGGTTTGGTGGACGGCGTGCCGACCATCCAGGGCATCGCCCTCGGCGAGACCTGCGCGCCGATCGGCTACTGGCTGCACAGCGTGCATCCGGGCGCCGCCTGGATCCTGCCGGGCGCGACTTGGCAGAACAGCCAGCGCATCCCGGCCAGCGACGTGCTGCACGTCTACCGCAAGCGCCGCCCCGGCCAGCTGCGCGACGTCTCCTGGCTGGCGCCGGTGCTGCTCCGGCTGCGCGATCTCGGCGATTACGAGGCCGCGCTGCTGATGAAGGCCAAGATCGAGGCCTGCCTCGCCGCGGTGGTCTCGGAGGAGGGCGAGGAGGCGCTCACCGGCGCCGCTTCCGGCCTGCTGCGCGACGCCCAGGGCCGGGCGGTCGAGAGCTTCGAGCCGGGGATGATCCTGTACCGCCGCGGCATGGGCAGCGTGGAGGTGGTGAACCCCTCCGGGGGCGGCAGCCACGCCGCCTTCGCCCGCCGGGCGCTGGAGGCCGTAGCGGTCGGCACCGGGCTGACCTACGACCAGGTTTCGGGCGACCTGACCCAGGCGAATTACTCCTCGCTGCGCGCCGGCAAGATCGAGTTCCGCCGGCTCTGCGAGCAGGTCCAGTACGGCATGCTGATCCCGATGCTGGTCCGGCCCATCGCCGAGCGCTTCCACGCCCAGGGCGCGCTGCTCGGCCTCTGGCCGGCCGAGATGCCGGACGGCGT
>JADGHC010000163.1 GCA_019689655.1 Microbispora sp. | reverse complement strand
GGGGGGACGCGGGGGTTGGAACCGGGGGCGTCCGGTGTGGCGGGCGGCCGCGCGCGGATCGCCGCGCTGATTCCGGCCGCCCGCGCCGACGGCACCTGGTCACGGCTGAAGGTCTGCGCCGAGAGCACCTGCCAGTGGGCGTTCATCGACTCCTCGAAGAACCGCTCTCGCTCCTGGTGCTCCATGCGCGTCTGCGGAAACCGCGCAAAAACCAGGGCATACCGGGCACGACGCCAGGCGGACGGTACGCCGAGGCCCTCCTGACCAGTACGGTGTTACTCGCTAAGAAAGGAGCCCGCCGAATGGGTGTTAGAGCTGCCCGCCTCGAAGACGTCGACGCGGTGACCAGCACCCAGATCCGGGCGTGGAAGGCGGTCTATCGCGACTTCCTGCCACCGGTCCCGCTGGAGCAGATGACCGGGCCGGCGGCGGAGAAAATGTGGCGCCGCCAGTGGGAGGAGGCGATCCTCTCGCCGCCCACGCCGCGGCACCGCCTGCTCGTCGCCGTCGAGCGGGTGGTGCCCGACACCGACGCGTTCACCGCGCTCGGGCCTGGAGGCGTCCTGGCGACCGCGGCGCAGCGCGCCTCCGACCGGGTCGTGGGGCTGGCCTCGCACGGACCCGCCGAGGACCCCGACCTCCACCCGGCCACCACGGCCGAGCTGATGACGCTGCTCGTCGATCCCAACCACATCAGACGCGGACACGGCAGCAGACTGCTCAACGCCACGGTGGACTACCTGCGCGAGGACGGCTACAGCACGGTGGTCACCTGGGTCTTCGCCGACAACCACCCGATGATCGGCTTCCTGGAGTCGGCCGGCTGGGGCGCGGACGAGGCCGAGCGCGTTCTCGACATGGGCCGCCCGATCAGGATGATCCGCCTCACCACCGACATCAGCTGAGTTCCCCGCCGCGGAGACGGTCGTCCTGACCACGGCCCTCCGCCGCACGCACCCCGCCCCCGCGCCCGGGCCACGCACCTCCTGCCCGTCCGCATGGCGTTGCGCCTCCGGTGGCGTCGCCTCCGCCAACCCCGCCGTCACGAGACGACGGAGGATTGGCCAGACTAGGTACGCCTTCACCGGCTACGCACAGGTAGGAGAAAAAGGAGTCACGTGGCCACCCCAGCTCAATGGTTAGCGGGCGCACGCCCCCGTACGCTGCCCGCCGCCGTCGTCCCGGTCGCCGCCGGCACCGGCGCCGCCGTCGCGGAAGGCGGCGCGGTCTGGTGGCGAGCGCTGCTCGCGCTGTTCGTCGCGCTGGCGCTGCAGGTCGGGGTCAACTACGCCAACGACTACAGCGACGGCGTGAAGGGCACCGACAAAGACCGGGTGGGGCCGCTGCGTCTGGTCGGCTCGGGTGTCGCCGCGCCCTCGCAGGTGTTCGCCGCGGCCATGGGCTGCTTTTTCGCCGCCGCGGTCGCCGGTCTCGTCCTGGTGGTGGCCACCCGCGCCTGGTGGCTGCTGCTCGTCGGCCTCGCCGCCATCCTCGCCGCCTGGTTCTACACCGGGGGCTCCCGCCCGTACGGCTACCGCGCGCTCGGGGAGGTCTCGGTCTTCGTGTTCTTCGGCCTCGTGGCCGTCGCCGGGACGACGTACGTCCAGGTGGAGCGGCTGACCTGGCTGTCGCTGGCCGCGGCCGTGCCCGTGGGGCTGCTCGCCTGCGCACTCCTCATGGTCAACAACCTGCGCGACATCGTGACCGACGGCCCCTCCGGCAAGCGGACGCTGGCCGTGGTGCTGGGCGACGCCCGCACCCGCGTGGCCTACTCGGCGGCCCTGGTGCTGCCCTTCGTGTTCGCGCTCGCCCTGGTGCCGGTCCGACCCTTCGCCGCGCTGACCGCGCTGGCGCTCCCCCTCGTGGTCGCCCCGATCAAGACGGTCCGCTCCGGCGCGACCGGCCGCGCGCTGATCGCGACGCTCCAGCAGACCGGCCGCCTGCAGCTCGTCTTCGGCATCCTGTTCACCCTCGGCCTGGCCCTGTTCTGACCGCATCCCCGATGGACCGCGTGTGGACCTGGGACCGGCCCCTGCCCCTGCGGTGGCTGCTGTTCGACGAGTACACGGACACCCCGGGTATCGCGATGGGGGTCTGCGCCGACATCGACGGATTGTTCGTCCCGCCCGAGCCGCCGCCGGAGCCGGAGCGCTTCACGCTGCTCGGCTGCGACCCGGCCGGTCCCCTGCGCGGACGGCCCGGGCGGCGCGACTACTGCAGGCCGAGCAGGCGCTCCAGGCCCACCGTGAGGCCGTCGAGCTCCTGAACGCGGCGTACGCCCAGCAGGACGCCCGGCGTGAACGACGCCCGGCTCATCGTGTCGTGGCGGATCGTGAGGATCTCCCCCTCGCCGCCCAGGATCACCTCCTGGTGGGCGATCAACCCGGCGAGCCGTACGGCGTGCACGTGGACGCCGTCGACGTCCGCGCCCCTGGCGCCGTCGAGCGCGGTGGTGGTGGCGTCCGGCGAGGGCCCGAGCCCGGCCTCGCGCCGCGCCCGCGCCACCAGCTCCGCCGTACGGCGGGCCGTGCCCGAGGGCGCGTCGGCCTTGTGCGGGTGGTGCAGCTCGACGATCTCGGCCGATTCGAAGTACTTGGCCGCCTGCGCCGCGAAGTGCATCATCAGCACGGCCGCGATGCCGAAGTTGGGCGCGATGAGCGAGTTCGTACCGGGGTTGGTGGCCAGCCAGCCCCGCACCGTCTCCAGCCGCTCGGCGTCGAAGCCGGTCGTGCCCACGACCGTGTGGATGCCGTGGGAGATGCACCACTTCAGGTTGTCCATGACGACGCCGGGGTGGGTGAAGTCCACCACCACCTCGGCGCCGGTCAGCGCGTCGATCGGGTCGTCTTTGTCGACCTCCGCCACGAGCTCCAGGTCATCGGCCGCCGCGACGGCCTTGCACACTTCCACACCCACGCGCCCACGGGCGCCCAGAACACCGACCTTAATCACGCGCCCAAGGCTATACGTGACGGCGGGAGGCGGGACGGCGAGGAGCGGGCCGACGCGCCCGCGCCCGCGGCGGCGGGAGGCGCCGCCCCGGCGAAAGCCGTAAACGTGAGCCGTAAAAAAGAGGCCGCGCGGCGCGCGAGGGCGCCGGCGCGGCCACGAAGTGCTCAGGCGATGGCGAAGCCGAAGTCCTTGTCGGAGTAGGGCCCGATCACGGCGAGCGTCAGCGGCCGGGTGAGGATGTCCTCGGCGACCGCGGCGATCTCCTCGGGGGTGACCGCCTCGATCCGCGCGAGCACCTCGTCGACCGACATGAGCCGCTCGTACACGAGCTCGCTCTTGCCGATCCTGGACATGCGCGAGCCGGTGTCCTCCAGGCCGAGCACCAGCCCGCCGCGCATCTGGCCCTTGCCGCGGGTGATCTCCTCCGGGGTGAGCCCCTCGGCGACCACCCTGGCCACCTCGTCACGGCAGATCTTCAGCACATCGTCCGCCTTCGAGGGCAGGCAGCCCACGTAGATGCCGAACTGGCCGGTGTCGGCGTACTGCGCGGTGTAGCTGTAGGTGCTGTAGGCCAGGCCGCGCTTTTCCCGGATCTCCTGGAACAGCCGCGACGACATGCCCCCGCCGAGCGCCGCGTTCAACACGCCGAGCGCGAAGCGCCGGTCGTCGTTGCGGGAGTAGGCGGTGGTGCCAAGGACCAGGTTGGCCTGCTCCGTGGGCCGGTCGATCACCCGGACGCCGGTCCGGACCTCCACGCCCGGGCCGTCGAGGCGCGGGGGCGCGGGCGCGGCCGAGCCGCCCAGCGCGCCGGCCCGCTCGTACGCCGCCGCGACCAGCGCGACCACCCGCTCATGGTCGACGTTGCCCGCCACGGACACCACCGTGCGCGGCGGGATGTAGAAGCGCTGGTAGTACTCGCGAATGCGGTCCGGGGTGAGCGCGTTGATCGACTCCTCGTTGCCGAGGATCGGGCGGCCGATCGGCGTGTCGCCGTACAGCTCGGCGGAGAACTGCTCGTGCACCACGTCGGAGGGATCGTCGTCGTGCATGGCGATCTCTTCGAGGATCACCCCGCGCTCGGACTCCACATCCTCCTCGGCGATCAGCGAGGAGGTCACCACGTCGGCGAGCACGTCGATCGCCAGCGGCAGGTCCTCGTCGAGCACCCGGGCGTAGTAGCAGGTGTACTCCTTGGCGGTGAACGCGTTGATCTCACCGCCGATGCCCTCGATGGACGCCGAGATCTCCATGGCGTCACGCGTCGGCGTGCCCTTGAAGAGCAGGTGCTCCAGGAAGTGGGTGGCCCCCGTGTGCTCGGGAGCCTCGTCGCGTGAGCCGATGCCCACCCACAAGCCGACCGCCACACTGCGCACGGTCGGCATCGTCTCCGTCACGACCCTCAGGCCGCCGGGGAGGACGGTGCGGCGGACGACCCCGGCACCGTCCTTGCCCGGAAACAGTGTCTCCGTCGTCACGAGTTACGCTCGTCCCGTCCGGCGCGGGTGCGGGTGCGGCTACGGCGCCGCGGCTGCGGCGGGGGCTGCTCCTCCGACGCGGCGGCGGCCTCCGCCGGCGCGTCGCCCTCCGCGGCACCGTTCTCGGCGGCGGCAGCGGCGGCGGCCTTCTCCGCCGCCTCCTTCTCGATCACCTCGACCGGGACCAGCGACAGCTTGCCGCGCGCGTCGATCTCGGCGATCTCCACCTGGATCTTCTCGCCGACCTGCATGACGTCCTCGACGTTCTCGATCCGGCGGCCGCCGTGCAGCTTGCGGATCTGCGAGACGTGCAGCAGACCGTCCTTGCCCGGCAGCAGCGAGACGAACGCGCCGAACGCGGCGATCTTGACGATCGTGCCCAGGTAGCGCTCGCCGACCTCCGGCATGTGCGGGTTCGCGATGCTGTTGATCAGCGCACGGGCGGCCTCGGCGGACGGGCCGTCGGTGGCGCCGATGTAGATCGTCCCGTCGTCCTCGATGGTGATCTCGGCGCCCGTGTCGTCCTGGATCTGGTTGATCATCTTGCCCTTGGGGCCGATGACCTCGCCGATCTTGTCGACCGGGACCTTGATCGTGATGATGCGCGGCGCGGTCGGGTTCATCTCCGCCGGGGCGTCGATGGCCTCCTGCATCACATCGAGGATCGCCAGCCGGGCCCCCCTCGCCTGCTTCAGCGCGGCGGCGAGCACGTGCGCCGGGATGCCGTCCAGCTTGGTGTCGAGCTGGAGCGCGGTGATCAGGTCCCTGGTGCCGGCGACCTTGAAGTCCATGTCGCCCATGGCGTCCTCGGCGCCGAGGATGTCGGTCAGCGTGACGTAGGTGTCACCCTCGCCGATGAGGCCCATCGCGATGCCGGCGACCATCTCCTTGAGCGGGACACCCGCGTCGAGCAGCGACATCGTGGAGGCGCAGACCGACCCCATCGAGGTCGAGCCGTTCGACCCGATCGCCTCCGACACCTGCCGGATGGCGTACGGGAACTCCTCCCGCGACGGCAGCACGGGGATCAGCGCCCGCTCGGCCAGCGCGCCGTGGCCGATCTCGCGGCGCTTCGGCGAGCCGACCCGGCCCGTCTCACCCGTGGAGTACGGCGGGAAGTTGTAGTTGTGCATGTAGCGCTTGGTCCGCTCGGGGTTGAGCGTGTCGATCATCTGCTCCATGCGCAGCATGTTCAGCGTCGTGACGCCGAGGATCTGGGTCTCACCCCGCTCGAACAGGGCCGACCCGTGGACCCGCGGCACCACGTGGACCTCGGCGTTGAGCTGCCGGATGTCCTTCGGGCCGCGGCCGTCGATGCGGATGCCCTCCTTGATGACGCGCTCGCGCATCAGCTTCTTGGTGAGCGTGCGGAACGCGGCCGCGATCTCCTTCTCGCGGCCCTCGAAGTCGGGCAGCAGCTTCTCGGCCGCCAGCATCTTGACGCGCTCGATCTCCAGCTCGCGCTCCTGTTTGGCCGCGATCGTCAGCGCCGAGGCCAGCTCGCTCTTGACGGCGGCGGTGACGGCCTCCAGGACGTCGTCCTGGTAGTCGAGGAAGATCGGATACTCGGCGGTCGGCTTGGCGGCGACCTCGGCCAGCTTCGCCTGGGCCTCGCAGAGCACCTTGATGAACGGCTTGGCCGCCTCCAGGCCCTGGGCCACCGCCTCCTCGGTCGGGGCGACCGCGCCCTCGGCCACCAGCTTGAGCGTGTTGCGGGTCGACTCGGCCTCGACCATCATGATCGCGACGTCGCCGTCGGGCAGGACGCGCCCGGCGACGACCATGTCGAACGTCGCGCGCTCCAGCTCGGTGTGGGTCGGGAACGCCACCCACTGGCCGTCGATCAGCGCGACGCGCACGCCGCCGATCGGGCCGGAGAACGGCAGCCCGGCGAGCTGCGTGGACATGCTCGCGGCGTTGATCGCGATCACGTCGTACAGGTGCTCGGGGTGCAGGGCCAAGACCGTCGCGACGATCTGGACCTCGTTGCGCAGGCCCTTCACGAACGACGGGCGCAGCGGGCGGTCGATGAGCCGGCAGGTGAGGATCGCGTCCTCCGACGGCCTGCCCTCCCGGCGGAAGAACGAGCCGGGGATGCGGCCCGCCGCGTACATCCGCTCCTCGACGTCGACCGTCAGCGGGAAGAAGTCCAGGCCTTCCTTGGGATGCTTGGACGCGGTGGTCGCGGACAGGATCATCGTCTCGTCGTCGAGGTAGGCGACGGCGCTGCCCGCCGCCTGCCGGGCGAGCCGCCCGGTCTCGAACCTGATCGTGCGCGTGCCGAACGGGCCGTTGTCGATAACGGCCTCTGTGCTGTGGACACCCTCCACGGGGGACCTCCTCTTCGGGATCGGTCTCCCGCGTCCTTGATCGCCGGGTTCCCCGTTCAGGTGCAGCGCCGGTCTTCGATCGAAGCGCCCGGTCCGTCCGTACGGCTGTCGCCGTGCCGACCGGGGGCCACTACCGAGGACCGGCCCTCTCACGCCGCGGGATCGCGCTGCGGCTTGCGTGCGGACGCGGGGCAGTTGGTCTCGGCTATTCAGTTGTCGTCGGTCAGGCCATTGTGGCTGCTTATGGAAAAGGAGCGGCGAAGAATCGCCGCTCCTTCCTCACCTTATCGGCGAAGGCCCAGCCGCTCAATCAGGGAGCGGTAGCGGGTGATGTCCTTGGCCTGCAGGTACTTCAGGAGCCGGCGCCGACGGCCCACCAGGAGGAGCAGACCACGGCGGCTGTGGTGGTCGTGCTTGTGGACCTTCAGGTGCTCGGTGAGGTCGCTGATCCGCTTGGTCAAAAGCGCGATCTGGACCTCCGGCGACCCGGTGTCACCCTCGGCGGTGGCGTACTCGCTGATGATGGCCTTGGTGGTAGCGGCGTCAAGCGACACTGCTTCTCCATTCTGGTGAAATGGCACGCACAATGGTTCCCAGCCCGCGAACGACCGTGCGTGCCTACAGTCGCCGTGACAGGACAGCCGAACGGTGGCGTGACGCCATCCGAGCATGGCTGACATATAACCTTACCAGTTCGGCGGACACGCCCCGTCACCGACGGCCACGCAGAAGGATCACCGGACCTCAGCGGGTCCGGGAGGTGAACTCCCGGGCACGGGCCACGTCCTCGTGCATCTTCTCGATCAGCGCCTCGATCGAGTCGAACTTGAGCGTCTCACGCAGCCGTTCGCCGAAGTCCACGGCCACGTGCGCGCCGTACAGATCGAGGTCGTCGCGGTCCAGCGCGTACGCCTCGACCGTGCGTTCCACCCCGTCGAACGTGGGGTTGGTCCCGATCGAGATCGCGGCCGGCCAGCGCTCCCCCTCGTACGGCGAGGGGCTCTGGGTGCACTCCAGCCAACCGGCGTACACGCCCTCGGCGGGGATCGCGGTGTACTGCGGCGACTCGACGTTGGCGGTGGGGAAGCCGAGCGCCCGGCCGCGCCGATGGCCCCGGACCACCACGCCCTCCACCCGGTGGGGACGGCCGAGCAGGGCCGCGGCGCCCGCCACGTCCCCCGCGGCCAGTCGTTCCCGGATCAGCGTGGAGGAGATCGCGTCGCCGTCGCTGACCAGGGGCACGCCCTCCGCCGTGAAGTCGTACTTTTCCCCCAGCGTGCGCAGCGTCTCCAGATCGCCCGACGCCTTGTGGCCGAAGCGGAAGTTCTCCCCCACCACGACCCCGGCCGCGTGCAACCGGTCGACCAGAGCCGTCTGGACGAACTCGTCCGGCGACATCCGGGAGAATTCGAGCGTGAACGGCAGCACGCACACCGCGTCCACGCCCAGCGCGTGGAGCAGCTCGACCCTGCGGTCGGTGGTGGTGAGCCGCGGCGGGTGGCTGCCGGGCCGTACGACCTCGTCGGGGTGCGGGTCGAAGGTCACCGCCACGGCGGGCAGCCCCTGATCCCGGGCCGTCTCAACCGCGCGGGCCACCAGGCGCTGGTGACCGAGATGCACGCCGTCGAACACGCCGATCGTGACGATGGACCTGCCCCAGTCCTGCGGGACCTCGTCCAGCCCGTGCCAGCTCTGCACCTCGACCTCGCTTCTTAAACCAGTTGCCTTGCCCTGCCTCGGCGGCCCGGGGCGCCCGCGGTCCGCCGGTCGTGCCGGAGGCGCGCGATCGGCACCTCCCGGTGCGTGCTCGCTCGTCCCTCGCTCCGCAGGCTCCTCGGTCCGGACCCGGCCACGCCCCCTCTGCTGTCTGCCGCACCCCGGCTCGGGGCGTCCGCGGCCGGTGTCCCCCCTCGATGCGTGCCTCGCTCGTTCCTCGCTCCGCGTGTCTTCCGGTCCGGACACGGGCGCGCCCCTAGCCTGCCATGCCCCGCGGGATGCCGGGGAACCGCCCCGTCGTCAGGAGGCGAAGACCACCAGAGGCCGGGCCGTGCCGCCGCGCTCCTCGGCGAGCGCGAGCAGCGCGCCGTCCGGCCCGAAGACGCCGATCGGGCCCGGCCCGAGGCCCGCCGCGCGCAGCCGCCCGCCGTGCGCGACCAGCCGCGCCTCGTCCTCCCCCACGTTCCTGCGGGGGAAGGCCGCCGCCACCGCGTCGGCCATCGGCATGATCACGCACTCCCGGCCGAGGTCCTCGATCGTGCGGGCCGCCTCGATGCCGTACGGCCCGACGCGGGTGCGGCGCAGCCGGGTGAGGTGGCCGCCGACGCCCAGCGCCGCGCCGAGGTCGCGGGCCAGTGCCCGGATGTAGGTGCCGCTCGAGCAGGTGATCACGGCGTCCAGGTCCACCGTGTCCGGGGTCCGCCTGATCTCCCCCACCTCGAACGCGTGGACGGTGACCGGCCGGGCCGCCAGCTCCACCTCCTCGCCGGCGCGGGCCCGCTTGTAGGCCCGCTGCCCGCCGACCTTGATGGCGCTCACCTGCGGCGGCACCTGCATGATCTCGCCGGTGAGCGCGGCGGCGCCCGCGCGCACCTGCTCGTCGGTGATGTGCCCGGCGGGGGTGACCGCGACAGCCTCGCCCTCGGCGTCGTCGGTGTTCGTCGTCACGCCGAGGCGGATGGTCGCCTCGTAGACCTTCTCGGTCAGCGCGAGATGCCCGAGGAGACGGGTCGCCTTCTCCACCCCGATCACCAGTACGCCGGTGGCCATCGGGTCGAGCGTGCCCGCGTGGCCGACCTTGCGGGTGCCCGCGATGCCGCGCATCTTGCCGACCACGTCGTGGGACGTCCAGCCGGCCGGCTTGTCCACGATGATCAGGCCGCTCGGCGGCGGCGTCCTTCTGCCCTGCGCTCTTTTGGGCTGGGCGGTGCTCATGACCGGGTTCCTTCCGCGGCGAGGAGGGGACGCAGGACGGCGATGGTGTCCTCCACGGACAGCGCCGAGGAGAACCCGGCGGCGCGCGGGTGACCGCCGCCGCCGAGCTCGGCGCACACCCGGGCCATGTCCACCGCGCCCTTCGAACGGGTCGAGACGTTCCAGCCGCCCTCGTCGTCCTCCTTGAGCACGACCGCGACCTCCGCCTCGTCGATCCGGCGCACGACGTCGATCACGCCTTCCACCTCGTCGTACGGCAGGCCCTCCGCGGCGCGGTCGGCGCGGCTCACGTAGGTCCACACCAGTCCCAGGCCGCCCGCGGCGTCCGGTTCCAGGGTGGCCCGCCCGAGCGCCGCGCCGAGCACCCGCAGGTACGCGAAGGGCGAGCGGTCCCACAGCTCCCTGGCGATCTCCTCCGGGCGCAGCCCGGTGGCCAGCAGCCGCCCGGCCATGGCGTGGGCGGCGGGGGTGGTGATGGAGTGCCGGAAGGAGCCCGTGTCGGTCACCAGCCCGGCGTACAGGCAGGTGGCGACGTCCCGGTCGAGCGGAAGCCCGAGCCGGTGGATGAGCCGCTCGACCACCATCGTGGTCGACGCGGCCGCGGGATCGACCAGGTGAACCGTCCCGAAGCGGGTGTTCGACACGTGGTGGTCGATCACGATGAGCTCCCGCGCCTTGCCCGCGTGGGGCGCGAGCAGGCCCAGCCGCTCCATCGTCGAGGCATCGAACGTGATCATCACGTCGGGCTCGGCGGGATATGCCGAGGGCTCGACCAGCAGGTGCTGCCCGGGCAGGAACCGCAGCAGCCGCGGCACGGCGAAGACACGGTCGCCGAAGGACGCGACGACGTTCTTGCCCGCACCCGCCGCCGCGGACGTGAGCGCCAGCCCGAGCCCCAGCATCGAGCCGAGGGCGTCTCCGTCCGGGGACACGTGGCAGGCGAGCGCCAGCGTGTCCGCGGTGCGGATCAGCTCGGTCGCGCGCCGCCAGTCGGCCTCACCGGCGGCGCCTTCGTTCGTGGTCACCGGGTGGGGCGCCCCGCCCGGCCGGTGGGCTCGTCCTCACCCTCCTCCTCGGCCTCCTCGGCGTCGAGGCCGTCCGCGAAGCGGTAGGGGTCGGCGTCCCCGGCGAACTGCGCGCCCTCCGCCTGGCGGGCGATCTCCGCGTCCTTCGCCCTGGCCAGCGCGAACAGGTCGTCCATGTGGCGGGCGCTTTCCGGAAGCGGGTCGTGCACGAACGTGAGGCCGGGGGTGTGCCGCAGGCCGGTCTGCCGGCCGACCTCCGACCGGATGACGCCCTTCGCGCTCTCCAGGGCGGCGGCGGTCGAGGCCCGCTCCGCCTCCGAGCCGAAGACGGTGTAGTAGACGGTCGCTTCGCTCAGGTCCGCGGTGACCCGGGCGTCGGTCACGGTCACGAACCCCAGCCGCGGATCCTTGATCCGCCGCTCCAGCATCTCCGCGACCACCTGCTGGATGCGATCGGCCAGCTTCCTGGCACGCGCTGCGTCCATGCTCACGCTCCCTCGTATCTGTACGGCTGACGCGCGGGCCCCGGCCGTCTATTCCTCGTGGTCGTTGAAGAGCCGCCGCCGCGCGGACAGCAGCTCGATCTCGGGGTGGTAGGCGATCAGGCGTTCGCAGGCGTCCAGCACCTCGTCGCAGTTGGCCGCGGACGCCGAGACCACGGCGATGCCGATCTCGGCGCGCCGGTGCAGGTCGAGGTGGCCCGCCTCGGCGACGGCGACGGAGGGATACTTACGCCGGAGTTCGGCGATGATCGGCCGGACCACCGAGCGCTTCTGCTTCAGCGAGCGGACGTCGCCGAGCAGGATGTCAAGAGTGAGGGCACCGACGAACATGGGCTTACCACCACGTCGCGAACATCCGGCCGCCGCCCCCCCCCCCCGCCGGGGGGGGGGGGGGGGGGGGGGGCCCCCCCCCGCGGG
>JADGHC010000162.1 GCA_019689655.1 Microbispora sp. | reverse complement strand
GGTCCATCTCGGCCTGGGTGATCAGGGCGGGCGGGAGGAAATGGGGCGGCAGGAAGGCGCCGACGATCCGGCCCGAGAGCGGCGAGCGGTCCTCGTCCACGATCGCGATCGGGGCGCGGTTCAGCGTCTCCGGCATGGCAGTCGCCGCCGTGTAGACGGAGACGGTGAAGGCCCAGGCGATCAGCACCAGCATGATCGGGTCCCGCGCCAGGCTGCGCAGCTCCTTGACGCCGAGGTGGAGGATGTTGGAGGCCGCCTGCATGGCTCAGCTCTCCTGCTTGCGCAGCAGTGCCGCGCTCAGCCCGATCAGCACGGGAACCGCGATCAGGAGCGGGACGACATGCATCCAGAGGTCGCCGAGGCCCAGCGCCTTCGAGAAGGTGCCGCGCGAGATGGTGACGTAGTAGGTCGCGGGAAACACCTGCCCGATGAGCGCGCCGGCGCCCTCGAGGGAGGAGACCGGATCGAGCAGGCCCGAGAACTGCACGGCCGGGAGGATGGTGATCACCGCGGTCCCGAAGATCGCCGCGATCTGGCTCCGCATGAAGGCGGAGACCAGCAGGCCGATGGCGGTCGCCGCGCCCAGATAGAGCAGCGTCGCCAGCGCCAGCGCGGCGAAGCTGCCCTTCAGCGGCACACCGAACAGCGTGACGGCCATCAGCGTCATCAGCAGGAAGTTGAGCATCCCGAGCACGATGTAGGGGATCTGCTTGCCGAGCAGGAATTCCAGCCGAGTCACCGGCGTGACGTAGAAGTTGACGATGGAGCCAAGCTCCTTCTCCCGCACGACGCTCAGCGCCGTGAGGATCGCGGGGATCAGCAGCAGCAGCAGCGGCATGACCGCCGGCACCATCGCCACGAGGCTCCGCACGTCCGGGTTGTAGCGGAACCGCGTCTCGACCGTGAACGGCGCGCCGCTCCGCGCACCGGCCGCCCGCTGCGCCATCCAATGGGCATGCATGCCCTGCACGTAGCCGCGGACGGTCTCGGCGCGCGCGGGCATGGCGCCGTCGATCCAGGCGGCGATCTGCGCCGGCCGGCCGCGCGCGACGTCCCGTCCGAAGCCCGGCGGGATCTCGATCGCGAGGCTGATCTCGCCCGCGCGCATGCGGCGGTCCAACTCGGCGTGGTCGGCGATCGGAGGGCGCTCGACGAAGTAGCGCGAGCCCGCGATGTTCAGCGTGTAGTCCCGGCTGGTCGTGGTCTGGTCGCGGTCGAGCACGGCGAAGGTCAGGTCCTCGACATCCATCGTGATGCCGTAGCCCATCACCAGCATCAGCAGCAGGCTGCCGACCAGGGCGAGCGCCGCGCGGACCGGGTCGTGCCGCAGTTCGAGCGACTCGCGCCGCGCGTAGCTGAGCAGACGGCGCGGATCGAAGAACCGCCGGTGCCGCGGCGTGTCCTCGCCGGCCGGGGCGGGCGGCTGCGGCGCTGGCGATGCCGCCGCTTCCGGCTCCGCTCCGGCCTTCTCCAGGTGGGAGATGAAGGCCTCCTCCAGCGTCGCCGCGCCGGCGCCGGCGGTGATGGCGGCCGGCGTGTCGCTGACCAGCACGCGCCCGGCATGCATGAGTGAGATGCGGTCGCAGCGCTCCGCCTCGTTCATGAAGTGGGTCGAGACGAAGATCGTCACCTGCTCCTCCCGCGACAGGGCGATCAGGATGCGCCAGAAGGCGTCGCGCGCGACCGGATCGACGCCCGAGGTCGGCTCGTCCAGGATCAGCATCTCCGGCCCGTGAATCATCGCCACCGCGAGCGAGAGGCGCTGGCGCTGCCCGAGTGGCAGCGCGGCGGGCAGCGCATCCATGATCCCGGCCAGGTCGAAGCGCGCCGCCATCTCCTCGACGCGCGCGGGGATGGCGGCGGAGGACATTCCAAACAGCCGGGCGTGCAGATCGAGGTTCTGCCGCACGGTCAGTTCGCCATAGAGCGAGAAGCTCTGCGACATGTAGCCGACGCGGCGGCGGGTCTCGAGGTCATGCCCGTCCACCTTGCGGCCGAACAGCCAGGCCTCGCCGGAGGTCGCCGGCAGCAGGCCCGTCAGCATCTTCATCGTCGTCGTCTTGCCGCAGCCATTCGAGCCGAGGAAGCCGAAGATCTCGCCCCGGCCGATGCGGAAGCTCACGTTGTCCACCGCCGTGAAGTCGCCGAAGCGCCGGGTCAGGCCGCGCGCCTCGATCGCGATCCCGCCATCCGCGGCGGCGTCGCGCGGCGGGATCTCGACGGGCCGGTAGCCGCGGCGCTCCTCCTCCGGCAGGAGCGCGATGAAGGCCTGGTCCAGCGTTCCGGTGCCGGTCCGCGCCAACAGATCTGCGGGCGGGCCGGAGGCCAGGACATGGCCGCCGTGCATCGCCGCGAGCCAGTCGAAGCGCGCGGCCTCCTCCATGTAGGCCGTCGCGACCAGCACGCTCATGCCGGGCTGGCCGTCGCGGATGCGCCCGATCAGCTCCCAGAACTGCCGGCGGGAGAGCGGATCGACGCCGGTGGTCGGCTCGTCGAGGATCAGCAGCTCGGGATCGTGGATCAGCGCGCAGCACAGGCCGAGCTTCTGCTTCATCCCGCCCGAGAGCTTGCCCGCGGGCCGGTCCGCGAAGGGGGCGAGGCCCGTCGCCCCGAGCAGGTCGGCGATCCGGCGCTCGCGCTCCGCGCGGTCATGGCCGAAAAGCCGGCCGAAGAAGTCCACGTTCTCGAACACCGAGAGCGTCGCGTAGAGGTTGCGGCCCAGCCCCTGCGGCATGTAGGCGATGCGCGGGATGATGCGCTCGCGGTGCCGCGGATCGGCGATGTCCCCGCCCAGCACTTCGACGCTGCCGGCCTGCAGCCGCCGCGCTCCGGCCACCAGCGCGAGCAGGCTCGACTTGCCGACGCCGTCCGGCCCGATCAGCCCCGCCATGCAGCCCGCGGGCAGGTCGAGGCTGACCGCCTCCAGCGCGACGCGGTCGCCGTAGCGCAGCCCGACCTCGCGCAGCCGGGCGACCGGCGCGCCCTCGTTCATCGCGGCAGGCGCGGCTGCAGCTGCGCCGGCCATGCGGCGGCCGGGTCGAGCCGCACATAGGCCATGCCGGGCAGCCCGGTCTTCACCTGCTCCAGGTGTTCGCGCAGCAGGTCCGGATCGATGTGCGCACGGATGCGGAACATCAGCTTCTCGCGTTCTTCAGCGGTCTCGACCGTGCGCGGCGTGAACTGCGCGACATTGGCAACGAAGCTGATCCGGGCCGGGATGACGTATTGCGGCGCGGCGTCGAGGACGATGCGGGCCTCCGCGCCGGCCGCCACCCGTCCGGCCTGGGGCGTCGGCAGGAAGAAGGTCATGTAGACGTCGCCGACATCCACCATGTTCATCACCGCCCCGCCTCCGGCGACCACCTCGCCGGGTTCGGCCACACGGTACTGCACCCGGCCATCGCGCGGGGCGCGCAGCGTGCTGTCGTCGATATCGGCGCGGATCCGCTCGATCGTCGCCCGGGCCGCCTCGATCGCGGCCTCGGCGCCGACCACCTCCGAGCGGGCGGTGCCGAGCGCCGCCTCCGCCGCCGCGACCGTGGCCCTGGCGATGGCGATCGCCGCTCTGGCGCCCTGGTAGGCGGCGCGGTCGTCGTCGAGCCGCTGGATCGGAACCGCGCCGCGCGGCGCCAACTCCTCGCTGCGGTCGAGGCGCTGGCGGGCGAGGTTGAGCTCGGCCTGGCGTTGCGCCACCACCGCTTCCGCCGCCTCCTTGTCGGCCTGGCGCTGCACCACGCGGCTGCGCGCCGTCTCGACGCCGATCTCGGCGCGGCGCAACTGCGCCTCGGCTTCGCGCAGCTGCGCCTCGAGCACGGCCGTGTCCATCCGCGCGACCTCCTGGCCGGCGCGGACGAATTCTCCTTCGCGCACCAGGATCTCGCGCACGCGGCCAGGCACCCTGGCGGCGATGTTGATCTCGACCGCCTCGACGCGGCCGTTGCCGCTGGCGAAGCCGTCCGGCAGCCCTTCCGGCCGCACCTGGTTCCAGGCAATCCAGGCGGCGGCGGCGGCGACCGCCAGACCGCCGAGCACCAGCCACCGGCGCGGCGACTTCGCCGACGTCGCCATTCCGTCAGCCCGCCCGCAGCCGGGCGGACGGGCGCGCGGCCGGGTCGGCTTGCTCCCCGCGGGGGGCGGCGCACCGAAGACAGGAAAACGACCCGGCTGAGCGCGGCTCGGCGCCGCGGCGGGTGTGACGTTGCATGAGCGGCATGCTTCTCCGGATTCGGCTTGGGCCAGGCTCTCCGCTCTTGCCCCATCGCACCGGATGATACCGCCCCTTCCACCGGGGGCCAAGGCGGGGTTCGCGCGAGCGGGCCGGACCTGCGCGCCATGTGGGATTGCACCCTGACAGTCGTAAGGCTAATTATATGGAGTGCAACCATTCATGGCCACTCCATCGCGCCAGGAGTCGCTCGGGATCCTGATCGGGCAGGTCGCACGCCGCTGGCGTTCGCGGCTCGACCGTCGGCTCGAGGCGTTCGGCCTCACGGAAGCGCGTTGGCTCACCCTCATCCAACTGGCGCGGGGCGGCAGCAGCCTGACTCAGAAGGACCTCGCCGCGCGCGTCGGCGTCGAGGCGGCGACGCTGGTGCGGACGCTGGACCGGCTGGAGGAGGAAGGCTTGGTGGTCCGGCGGGAGGCGGGCGGAGACCGGCGGGCCAAGACGGTGCATCTAAGCGATCGCGCGGCGCCCGTCCTGCATCTGATCGAGGAGACCGCCGCCGCCCTGCGCACCGAAGTGCTGGCCGGCGTGTCGGAGGCGGAACTCGAGGCCTGCCATGCGGTGATCGAGCGGATCGCGGCGAACCTCGCCGCGGATCATCAGGCCGGGGGAAGCGGGCGGAGCGATGGACATCGGGCAGCCTGACACGCGCGGCAGCGCCGGCAGGGCGCGGTTCGGCGGCCCGTCCGTCCGCCGCGGGGCCGGCCGCGCCCTCCTGCTCCTCGCCGCCATTGGCTTCCTGATCGCCGCGGGCAGGTGGTTGCATCACCGCTTCACCCACGTGCTGGTGGAGGATGCGCGCGTCGCCGCGGACATGGTGGTGCTCAGCAGCCGCGTCCCGGGCTGGATCAGCGCCGTCAGGGTGACGGAGGGCGAGACGGTGGCCCGCGGGGCCGTGCTCGCGGTCATCGACGAACGGATCGCCGGGCTTCAGCTGCGCGAGATCGAAGCGCAGCTTGGCGCCGCCGCCGCCCGCCGCGCCGAGATCGAGGCGCGGATCGCGATGATCGATCGGCAGACCACCAGCCAGCGGGAGGCCCGCGAGGCCCGCATCTCGGCTGCCGAGGCGGCACTCGCGGCAAGCGAGGCGCAACTCGGGCTGGCCGAGGCCGAGTATGGGCGGGCGCAGCGTCTGGTGGACACCGGCGCCGGCACCCGGGCACGGCTCGACCAGATGCGCGCCGCGCTGGATGCCGGGCGCCAGCAGGTCCTCGGCCGTCGCGCCGAGATCGCCGACGCCCGTGCCAACCTCGCCGAGGTCGTGGCGGCGCGCGAGCAGATCACGGTGCTGCGCCGCCAGCTCGACACCCTCGCCGAGGAGGAACGCGGGCTGCGCGCGCAGCGCGACCGCGCCGCCCTCGACCTTGCCGACCGCACGATCGTGATGCCCTTCGACGGTGTGGTGGACCGGGTCTTCGCCGATCCGGGCGAATACGTCACGCCCGGCCAGCGGCTGCTGATGGTGCACGACCCCGCCGCGGTGCGCGTGGACGCCAACGTGAAGGAGACGGACATCCGCTTCTTCCGCCCCGGCGCGCGCGTCGCGGTGACCGTGGACGCCTATCCCGGCCTGGTGATCGAGGGTGTGGTGGACCGGGTCGGCCAGGCCGCGACCAGCGAGTTCGCCCTGCTGCCGAACCCGAACCCGAGCGGCAACTTCACGAAGATCGCCCAGCGGCTGCCGGTACGCATCCGCGTGCCGCAGAGCGAGGGGCGGCTGCGGCCGGGCATGATGGTGGAGGTGGAGGCCCGCGCCCGTGAGTGAGGCCCCCGCGCTCCCCGGCCCCCTGCAGGAGATGTTCGCGCGCTGGGGGCCGAAGTACCGCTGGTACGTCACGGTCACCGCCATGATGGGCACCATCAGCACGGTGCTCAGCTCCACCATCGTCAACGTCGCCCTGCCCGACATGATGGGCGCCTTCGGCATGGGCCAGGACAAGGCGCAGCTGATCTCCACCGGCTTCCTGGCGGCGATGACCGGGACCATGCTGCTCAACGCCTGGCTGCTCGACAGCTTCGGCCAGCGCGCCACCTTCTCCGTCACCCTGCTGCTGTTCATCGCCGCCTCGGTCATGGGCGGCCTCGCCCCGGCCGAGCCGGTGCTGGTGCTGGCGCGCGTGCTGCAGGGGGCCGCCGCGGGCATCCTGCAGCCGCTGGCCATGGTGGTGATCTTCCAGGTGTTCCCGCCGGCGCAGCGCGGTTCGGCCATGGGCATCTACGGCATCGGCGTGGTGCTCGCGCCCGCGCTCGGCCCGACCATCGGCGGCCTCATGGTGGACAGCCTGAGCTGGCGCTACGTGTTCTTCCTGGTCGTGCCCTTCTGCGCCGCCGGCGTCGTCCTCGCCGCCCTGTTCATGCCCGGCCGCATGGCCAGCGGCCCGCGCCGGCCCTTCGACTGGATCGGCTTCGGGCTGATGCTGGCCTTCCTGTTCACCCTGCTGACCGCGCTCTCCAACGGCCAGCGCTACGGCTGGCTGTCGCACTTCGTGCTCACCGACCTCACCCTGGCCGCCCTGGCCGGCGCCGGCTTCCTGTGGTGGGAGGTGCGGACCGAGGCGCCGATGCTGAAGCTCACGCTCTTCCGCATCCCGAGCTTCGCCGGCGCCTCGCTCGTCGCGGTCGTGTTCGGCGCCGGCATCTACGGCTCGACCTACCTCGTCCCGCTCTTCGTGCAGACCATCCAGGGCTACACCCCGACGCGCTCCGGCCTCGTGCTCATGCCGGCCGGGCTGCTGCTGGCGCTGGTCTTCCCCATCGCCGGCCGCCTGACCGACCGGCTGCCGGCCTACGCCATGATCGCGGCCGGGCTTGCGATCTTCGCATGCTCCGCCTGGCTCATGGCCGGCCTGGACACCAACACGCCGTTCTGGACCCTGGCCATGTGGATCATGCTGGGACGCGTTGGCCTCGCCCTCATCATGCCGAGCCTGAACGCAGGCGCGCTCAGGGCGCTGCCGACGGCGCTGCTCGGGCAGGGCTCGGGAGCGGTGAACTTCGTCCGCCAGCTCGGCGGGGCGCTGGGGACGAACCTTCTCGCCGTGGCGGTGGAGCGGCGGACGCAGCTCTACGCGAGCACCTTCGCCGCCTCGCAGGACACCTCCAACCCCGCCACCGTGGACCTGCTGCGCCAGGTGCTCGGATACACCTTGGCCGAGGGTGGCCTGGCAGAGGGTGGGGTCGCCCCCGGGTTCGGGCCGGAAAGCATCGGCATGGCGGAGGGCCCGCGGCTCGCCTACGCCCTCGACTACCTCGGCCGCGTGCTGGCGGCCCAGGCGGGCATGATGGGCTATCGCGACGGCTTCCTGCTGACCGCGTTGGGCTTCCTGCTGGCCATCCCGCCCGCCTTCCTCATGCGGCGCCGGGCCGCAGCGGCCGCATGAGGTCGGAGCCCGCGGCGCGGGACATGGGAGCCTCGGCGTCCAGACCAGATCCTCGACGGCAGATCGCCCGCTCTCGGAACGTCCTTGTTCCTTCTGCTTCTGCGCGCCCCAACCCCGGTGAGCTGGCCCCGCACGAGGCATTCTTCCGTATTCATCGCGATGCCGTTGCGAGAAGCAGCGCATGACCTGCATGAAAGGAGGGTGGGTGAGGACAGCGCGGATTGTCCCGGTGGTGATGTGCAGCCTGCTTCCGGAAGTGGCACTCGCGCAGGCAGACGGGCCTCGGATTCATGCCGGAGAGGGCATCGCCGGCTTTTTCAGCGAAACCCGCGGTGGCGGCATCTGGCACGATCCAGGCGCCAAGGAAGACAGCTTCGCCGTCAATGGCGAATTGCTCTTCGTCAGTCCGGTTCCGGCGCGGGTTACCGCCGGTCTGGACCCACGCTACCGCTGGATTCTTGAGCCGCGGCCGCATCTCGGCTTTTCCGCGAATACCGGCGGCAAGACCAGCAAGGGTTATTTCGGCCTGACCTGGACGGCGATGCTGGCGCGGGAGGTGGTGCACGAGGGCGACGGCATCCGCTTCGACCTGCTCTTCGGCGGATCGGTCAACAACGGCCTGCACGACCGCAACCTGCCGGACCGCAAGGATCTGGGCGGCAACCTGCTCTTTCATGTCGGCGCGGAGATCGGATACCAGATCGACCCTACTTGGTCGGTTTCCCTCTTCTTCGACCATGATTCGAACGGCGGCTTGGCACAGGCAAACCAAAGCCTGAACAGCATCGGCCTCAGGCTGGGCTATGCGTTCCGGCCGGTCCTGCGGTAGCGGTTCGACGACCCGGGAGGATGCCTTCCGCGCTCGCCTCAGCGCGCGCGCCCCGAGCGGCTCCAGCGGGCCCTGCACACGCGCGATCTCGCGCGGGACCAGCGCCGCGGACTCGGTCGGCATGCTGCCGACCGCGACCAGCCCGGAGCCGTCCAGTCGCTCGCGCAGCGCCGGCTCGGCGTCGTGCCGGTGCACTTCACGACCTCCACGGGTGTACGCACGGGCGCGATGAGGCCGAACCAGGCGGCTACTTCGAGGCCCTGGAAATCCCGCGACCGTCGGCACGTCCGGCAGCGCGGGGTTTCCGGTCGCGGGAGGTCACGGCAAGAGCGCGAACCTCGCCCGAACGGACCCGCGGGACCAGCCCTGCGGCGTTGCCGATCATCACCAGCATCGGGCCCTGCGCGAGGTCGACGAACATCTGCCCCTCGCTGGCATATGCACGGCGGCGATCTCCACGCCTGCCGCAAGCCTGCGATGACGGCGACGCGACGGAGTGGTCGGCGGCGAACGGTGTCGGCAGGCCCGGAACCGGCCGAACGGCGCCCGCCACCCCTTCGCCGCACCAGTCGAGCAGCATCGGCCAGCAGGTGCCATCGCGCGCTCCGGCGAGAAGCCGCGGTGCCCCGGCCGTCTTCCGCACCGAGGAGCGCTCAGGGAGCGTACGCCATAGGCGCCCCCGGATCAGCGCCGTCCCCGGCCGGCAAGGAACAGCACGAGGCCGACCAGGGGCGCTCCGAGGAAGGCCACCCGGACGGGCTGCGGCAACCCTGGATCGAGCGCCGCGACCAGTCCGCCGGCGATCACCAGCGCCGCGGCCAGGACCGACAGGGCGATCCGGTCGCCCGCGCGGCGCAGCGCGGCGGGCACCTCCGCCAGGTCGGGTGTGCCCGCCGTGAGCGTGAGCCCCTCCCGCCGCAACCGGCCGATGGCGCGGCGCAGTGCCTCCGGCCCGAGGGCCAGGATCAGGTCCAGTTCCTTGAAGGCGCGGAAGCCGCGCGACGCGAGGGCTTTCGGCTCGAACCGGGCGGCGAAGGCCCGCACCACGACGGGCGCGATGACGTCGATCACGTCGATCTCCGGGTCGAGTGTCCGCGCCAGCCCCTCGGCGATCCCGAGAGCCCGCATCAGCACCACCAGGTCGGGCGGCAGCGCAAGGTCGTGCTCGCGGGCGATGCCGATGAACTCGCCGACCGCCTCGGCCAGCCGGAGCGGCTGCGCGGACCCCGCGGCCGCGTAGCGGGTGAGGAACCGCTCGACGCTGGCCTCCAACCCGGGCGGGGGGCTGCCGGACCGCCCGGCCCAATCCAGAAGGACGTCGCCCACCGCCCCCGCATCGGCATCCACCAGCGAGCCGAGCACCACCAGCACCTGCTCCCGCCGCCGCGCCGAGAGCCGCCCGACGGAGCCGAAGTCCAGCAGCGCGAGGCGGCCGTCCGGCGTCACCAGCACGTTGCCCGGATGGGGGTCCGCATGGAACAAGCCGTCGAGCAGAATCATGCCGAGCAGCCCCCGCGCCGCCTCGGGGGCGAGGGCGCGGCAGAGCGCGGGATGGGCCTCGCGGAAGGCGGCGTCCGGCCGCTCGCCCCGGATCCGCGTGCTGACCATGGTCCGTGCGGTGGTCCAGGCGCGGTGCACCTCCGGCACGACGAAGGGGCCGCCGCGCGCGCGGACCTCTTCCTGGTTGCGGGCCTCAATCCGGAAATCCAGCTCCTCCAGCAGCGCGTCCCCGAGTTCGGCGACGACGCGCACGGGCTGGTGACGACGGAGCGCCGGCGCGCGCCGCTCGACGATGCGCGCGGCGGCCATCAGCAGGCGCAGGTCGGCCCGCATCACCGCCTCGATCCCCGGCCGCCGCACCTTGACGACCACCTCCTCGCCCGTCCTCAGCCGGGCGAGGTACACTTGGGCGATCGAGGCCGCCGCGATGGGCTCGGGCGAGAAGGCGGCGAACACCTCCTCCGGCGGGGCGCCGAGATCCTCGACCAGTTGCGGCCGCACCGCCTCGAAGGGCACGGGCGCGACGCGGTCGTGCAGCCTGGCGAGGGCCTCCGTGAGTTCCGGCGGCAGCAGGTCGGCGCGGGTGGCCATGATCTGGCCGAGCTTGACGAAGGTCGGGCCGAGCCGCTCAAGCGACGCGACCAGGGCCTGGACCGCCTCGGCGTCGGTGGCGCCCCGCCCATTGGCGCCCCGGAGCAGGCCGAGCCGGACGAGGATCGGCCGCGCGGCTGATTCCGCCAGGGTGCGCAGGATGGCCGCGAGCCGGCGGTAGTCGGCCGGGGAGAGATCGTAAGGTCGGATCACTGCCAGGGTCTTGCTTCCTCTGCTTCGGGTAGGCAGCGCCGCTTGACCGGCGGGTAGGCGAGTTTCAGGGCGTTCTTCAGGATGTTGTCCCGTTCCCTCGGTGCACCGGCAGGGACTGTCCTGCGCCGCGCGCGTCCCGACAAGCCGGAGGCCTTGCCGGCGTCCACGGGAATGCTCGCCGGGCGTTCGACGGCGACGGCGCCGGGGCCGGCAGCCGGTTCGGCCGCCGCTGCGGCTGCGCAGACCAGGATGCCGATTGCGCGCCTGGAGCCGATCGCCGATCCGGCTGGCGCCCCGCCCCAGGGAGGGTTCGCCAGAGAGTGTTCGCCCCCGGTTCCTCCCGCCACGCCAAATCCTTCCGATAGCGCCTTGTAATTGCTGGATATTCGATTCCGGCCTGCCGCTATCCCCCACAATATCCCCCACACTCCGCTTGCGCTAGGGTGCGACAGCCTGCGCCACCAGGGCCGCACCGCCTCCGTTTCGTGGATGCGTGAGCGCCGGGATAGATGCCGGCCCTCGGGTCCTTCCTGGCCAACGGCAAATGCGGTGGGCAAAGGCGCGGGAGATGGTTAGGCGCCAAGCCCGCCAGGGGTAGCATCATCTCCTGCCTTGCTCGCAAGGGTAGTAGTTCCCCCATGCCCGCCCACCGCATTCGCGCTACCGCAGGAAGGACCCAGGGGGGGCCTGCAATCTCTGCCCGCACGGGGCTGCGGACCGGCCGGGGGTCGCTTTCCGCAACCTTTGACGATTTGGGAGAGGGTATCGCCCGCCGCGCCTCGGCGCCGGCGGCAGCCCAGAAATCAACGGAGGGGAAAAATTCTGCGCGTGAGGCCAGGCGCGGTCCCGGCTAGGCGAAGGCACCGGACTTTCACCCTCCCCCCCCTTTTGTAGTCGGGAAGTTCCCGCCATGCCCCTCGCGCGGTGGGGGGCCATCGAATCTCTAGGCCGAATGCCCCTTTGGAC
>JADGHC010000161.1 GCA_019689655.1 Microbispora sp. | reverse complement strand
GGCTGCCGGAACCCGGCGCCACCACGCCCGGCATGCCGCCGGAAGGCCGCCGGGCGACGGCGGCGGCCGGCCCGGGCGGCCCCTCCGCGATGCCGCCCGTCAGGGCCGGACGCGGTAGTGGTAGCGGCCGGCGACGGTGAAGCCCTCCCGCTCGTAGAGCGCGCGGGCGCCGGTGTTGGCCTCCGTCACCACCAGATACGCCCGGTCCGCGCCGCGCCGCCGTCCCCAGGCGAGCAGGGTGCGCAGCACGGCCGCGCCCAGACCGCGCCGCCTGGCGTGCGGCACGACCGCCATGCAGTACACCCCGAGCCATCGCCCCTGCGGCACGCCCCTTCCCACCGCGCGCTCGTCGAGGAGGACGTACCCGGCGGGCGTTCCGCCGAGGATCCGCTCGCCCCAGGTCCGCGCGGGGACGTCGCCGGTGTCGCGGTGCCGCCCGCCGTCGACGCTCCACCAGGTGCGCAGCCACCGTTCGGACGGGCGGTCTTCCACCTCGGCCGTCGCGGCGGTCTCCTCACCGGTGAGCGGCCTGGTCATCACCAATGTGGGGTCCACGAGCCGGTAGCCCCGCCGGGCGAGCTCGTCGTCGAGCCCCGGCGTCGCCCCCATGCCGATCGAGAACACGCAGGGCTGTCCGATGCCCGCGTAGAACCGCTCGGCCCGGTCGACGGCCTCCGGCAGGTCCGCGCGCTCCCCCAGCGCGAGTACCGAGTTGGCCCGCTTCGTCACGCCGCCCGCGTGCCGGTAGACCCAGCCTCCGTCCCCGGCCCGTCCCGGCGCCGGCCAGGCCTCATCCACGAGCCGGTCGAACTGTGCGACATCCCGATCCACCCGCCGCACCCTAGCCGACCGCGGCCGCCCTGGTCCCGGCCCCGCCGGCGATTGAAGCCGACCTATAGAACAATCGTCCGATGACCCGGTGTTTAATGGAGGGTATGGATGCAGACCTGGATCCGCAAGAGACCGCCGAGTGGCTCGAATCCCTCGAGGCGGTCCGCCGCGCAGCCGGCCCCGAACGGGCCGACTACCTACTGAGGCGTCTCGCCACGACCACTCGCTATATCAATACCGTGCCGACCTCAGAGGAGCCTGAGTACCCGGGCGACCTGGAGCTGGAGGAACGCATCGCGGCGTACGACCGCTGGAACGCCGCGGCGATGATAACCAGGGCGAGCCGGCTGGGGCTCGGCGGCCACCTGGCGACCTACGCCTCGGCCGCCTGGCTGTACGAGGTGGGCTTCAACCACTTCTTCCACGCCGGACACGACCAGGTCTACTTCCAGGGCCACGCCTCCCCGGGCATCTACGCCCGGGCCTTCCTGGAGGGCAGGCTGAGCGAGGCCCAGCTCGACCTGTTCAGGCGCGAGCCCGCGGGCGGGTTGCCGTCGTACCCACATCCGCGGTCCATGCCGGACTTCTGGCAGTTCCCCACCGTCTCGATGGGCATCGGGCCGCTCAACGCGATCTACCAGGCCAGGTTCAACCGGTATCTGCACAACCGCGGCATCAAGGACACCTCGCGCAGCCACGTGTGGGCGTTCCTCGGCGACGGCGAGATGGACGAGCCGGAGGCCACCGCCGCCCTCACCCTGGCCGCCCGTGAGGGGCTCGACAACCTCACGTTCGTGATCAACTGCAACCTCCAGCGGCTCGACGGGCCCGTACGCGGCAACACCCGCATCGTGCAGGAGCTCGAGAGCGTCTTCCGGGGTGCGGGCTGGCACGTCGTCAAGGCGCTGTGGGGCCGGGAGTGGGACGAGCTGCTCCGCTCCGACGAACTGGTGGCCCGGCTGAGCGAGGTGCCCGACGGGCAGTTCCAGACGTTCGTCACCTCGACCGGCGCCTACATCAGGGAGCACCTGTTCCAGGGCCTGGACGTGCCGTACTCGGACGAGGACCTGCGGCGGATCGTCGGCACCTCGCGGGCCGGCCACGAGCCGCGGAAGGTGTACGCGGCCTACCGCAAGGCCCTGGACAACAAGGGCGCGCCCACGGTGATCCTCGTGCAGACCGTGAAGGGCTGGACCCTGGGTCCGGGGGTCGAGGCACGCAACGCCAACCACCAGATGAAGAAGCTCACCCAGGACGAGTTCCGCGCGCTGCGCGACCGGCTCGGCCTGCCCGTGCCGGACGAGGCGCTCGCCGGCGACCTTCCCCCGTACCTGCACCCGGGCCCGGACTCGCCGGAGGTGCGGTACGCCATCGAGCGGCGGCGCGCGCTGGGCGGCTCCCTCCCCCGCCGCACGGTCTCCCATCGCCCGCTGCCGGCCCCGAGCGAGGCGCCGTTCCGCGCCCTGGAGAAGGGCTCCAAGCAGCCCGTGGCCACGACGATGGCCTTGGTCCGCCTCCTCAAGGACCTGATGCGGGAGCCGGAGACGGGACGCCGCTGGGTGCCGATCGTGCCGGACGAGGCCAGGACGTTCGGCATGGAGTCGCTGTTCCCCACCGCGAAGATCTACTCCCCGCTGGGCCAGCGCTACGAGCCCGTCGACCGCGACCTGCTGCTGTCGTACCGTGAGGCGACCGACGGCCAGATCCTGCTCGAGGGCATCACCGAGGCCGGGTCGATGGCGTCGTTCACGGCCGCGGCCTCCAGCTACGCCACCCACGGCGAAGCCATGATCCCCTTCTACATCTTCTACTCGATGTTCGGCTGGCAGCGCACCGGCGACCAGATGTGGGCGCTGGCCGACCAGCTCGGCCGCGGGTTCCTCATCGGCGCCACCGCCGGCCGTACCACGATGACCGGGGAGGGCCTGCAGCACGCGGACGGCCACTCGCAGCTGCTCGCCTCCGCCAACCCCGCCTGCCTGGCCTACGATCCCGCCTTCGCCTACGAGGTGGGGACGATCGTGCGCGAGGGCCTGCGGCGCATGTACGGCCCCGACGGCGAGGACGTGTTCTACTACCTGACCGTCTACAACGAGCCGCTGCCCCAGCCCCCGATGCCCGAGGGGGTCGAGGAGGGCATCCTCCGGGGGATCTACCGGTACGCCGCCGGCGGCGGCCAGGCTCACCTGCTGGCCAGCGGCACCGCGATCCACTGGGCGCTGGCCGCGCAGCAGCTGCTGCGGGAGGAGTACGGCCTGGGCGTCGACGTGTGGTCGGTCACCTCCTGGAGCGAGCTGCGCCGCGACGCCATGACCACGACGGGCGTGCCGTACATCCAGCAGGCCCTGGCCGGGACCACCGGCCCGGTGATCGCGGTCAGCGACTGGATGCGCGCGGTGCCGGACCAGATCGCCCCCTGGATCGACCGGCCGTGGACCTCGCTCGGCACCGACGGGTTCGGGCTGTCGGGCACCCGTGAGGAGGTCCGCAAGCACTTCGGCGTGGATCCGCGCTCGATCGCGGAGGCCGTGCTCAAGGCCGTGGGGACCGGCCGGTAGCGAGGACCGTGCCGCCGGACGCCGCCCGATGTCCCGGCCGGGGAAACACCCCGGCCGGGACACAGTAGGCTGCGAAGCCGTGCTCATCCTGCTGCCGCCGTCGGAGGGGAAGGCCGAGCGGGGGACCTCCGCCGTCCGCCGGCTGAGCTTCCCCGAGCTCGACTCCCCGCGCGAGAAGGTCCTCGACGCCCTCATCGCGCTCTGCCGCACGCCCGCCGCACGAGAGGTGCTCGGCCTGTCCGAGGGGCAGGCCGGGGAGATCGAACGCAACCTGGCGCTCCCCACGGCGCGCACGCTGCCCGTCGCCGCCCTCTACACGGGCGTGCTGTACGACAACCTGAGCCTGGCCACGCTCTCCCCCGAGGCCCGGCGGCGGGCGGACCGGAGGATCATCGTGTTCTCGGCGCTGTGGGGCCTGCTGCGGCCCTCGGACCGGGTGCCCCCCTATCGACTGTCCATGGGCGTACGGCTGCCGCCTATGGGCAATCTGGCGGCGTTCTGGCGGCCGGCGATCGGCGCGGTGCTCGACGCGACCAAGGGGCTGGTGGTTGATCTGAGGTCCGCGACGTACGCCGCCGCCTGGCAGCCCGGCGAGCGCGGCGTGGCCGTACGGGTGCTGAGGGAGGCGGCCGGGAAGCGGACCGTCGTCAGCCACATGGCGAAGGCCACCCGGGGCGCGGTGGCCCGCTCGCTCGTCGAGACCCCCGATCGGCCCCGTACGGCCGGGGATCTGGCCGACCTGCTGACCGGCCTGGGGCATCGGGTGGAGCTGGGGCCCGCAGGCCGGGGCAAGCCACGCGTTCTCGATGTGATCGTCGCGGACTGATCAACCGCAGAGTGATCGGCCGGGGAGTGATCGCAGGTCCGCCGGGACCGGTGCAGGGCTGCGGCACGGAACGGTTCGCGCCGAGGGGCGCCGCCCGGGCCGCGGCCGCCGGGGCCGTCCTGGGTTCCGGCCGTACCGCCGGCCGGCAGGTGTGATCGGGGCGGCCTGCCGAACCGGCCGCCCGTCCCGGCGGGATGCCCGCGCGGGACGCCGCGGCCGGACAGGAGAAGGTGTTGTGCGCCTCGACCAGAGCGGGATGCGGGCAGGAGACGCCGCTCCCGCCCCGGGTTGTCGCGAGGACGTGAGATCGGCGGGGACCCCGCACGCCGCCGTTCCCCGGCCGCGGCCGGGGAACGATCGACTCGTGCGTCAGTCGAGGTAGTCGCGCAGCACCTGGGAACGGGAGGGGTGGCGCAGCTTCGACATGGTCTTGGACTCGATCTGGCGGATCCGCTCACGGGTCACGCCGTAGACCTTGCCGATCTCGTCGAGGGTCTTCGGCTGGCCGTCGGTGAGGCCGAACCGCATCGACACCACGCCCGCCTCCCGCTCCGACAGCGTGTCGAGAACGGAGTGCAGCTGCTCCTGCAGCAGCGTGAAGCTGACCGCGTCGGCCGGGACGATGGCCTCGGAGTCCTCGATGAGGTCGCCGAACTCGCTGTCGCCCTCCTCGCCCAGCGGAGTGTGCAGGGAGATCGGCTCGCGGCCGTACTTCTGCACCTCGATGACCTTCTCGGGCGTCATGTCGAGCTCGCGGGCCAGCTCCTCCGGCGTGGGCTCGCGGCCCAGGTCCTGCAGCATCTGCCGCTGGACGCGGGCGAGCTTGTTGATCACCTCGACCATGTGGACCGGGATGCGGATGGTCCGCGCCTGGTCGGCCATGGCCCGGGTGATCGCCTGCCGGATCCACCAGGTGGCGTACGTGGAGAACTTGTAGCCCTTGGTGTAGTCGAACTTCTCGACCGCGCGGATCAGGCCCAGGTTGCCCTCCTGGATCAGGTCCAGGAACAGCATGCCGCGGCCGGTGTACCGCTTGGCCAGCGAGACGACGAGGCGGAGGTTGGCCTCGAGCAGGTGGTTCTTGGCGCGGCGGCCGTCCTCGGCGATCCACTCCAGCTCGGCACGGACGTCGACGGGCAGGTTGTCGCCCTCCTGGGCGAGCTGCTCCTCGGCGAACAGGCCGGCCTCGATCCGCTTGGCGAGCTCGACCTCCTGCTCGGCGTTGAGCAGCGGCACCTTGCCGATCTGCTTGAGGTAGTCCTTCACCGGGTCGGCGGTGGCGCCGGCCGCCGCGACCTGGGCGACGGGGGCGTCGTCATCGTCGTCGGTGAGGATCAGCACCTCGTCCTCGGTCTGGGAGAGCGCCTCGGACTTGGGCTCGTCGGCGTCGTCCGCGTCGGCGTCGGCGTCGTCGGCGTCCACCTCGGCGTCGATCTCGACATCGTCGACGTCGAGATCGAAGTCCTCGAGGTCGACGTCGGCTTCGAGATCGATATCCTCGTCGTCGATCAGGTCGGCGGACTTCGGCTTGGGATCGGCCTTGGGCGCCTTGACCCCGGGGCCCGCGGCGGGGGCCTCCGGCTTGGGCGTGGACTTCTTCGGAGCGGACTTGGCGGGAGCCTTGGCGGCGGCGGGCTTGGCGGCGGGCGCGGACTTGGCCGGGGCGGCCTTCTTCGAGGCCGGCTTGGCGGTCCGCGCGGAGTCGGTCACCACGGCGGTCACGGTCTCCGGCTGCGACTCCTTGGCCGCCGCGGCTTTGGTGGTCTTCTTGACGGGCGCGGTGGTGCGGCGCTTGGCTTGACCTCGAGAGCGCTTGGGAGCGGCGGAGTCGGCGGCCGTCACCACGACGGTCACACCCTCCTTGCTGAGGCTGCGCAGGAATCCAGCGGCTTGCGACATCGGGATGTCCGCTTCCTCGAAGGCCTTGCGGACATCCTCGGACTCGAGGAAACCCTGCGAGCGCCCACGCTCGAGGAGCTGCTGAATCACTGGCTCGTTCAGCTCCGACGGCTTCGAGCGAGTCGAACTTGCAGGCGACACGAACACCTCTCGAACGAACGCATGGCGAGAATGGACCCAGGTGCTTCTTCTTTTCCGGTGGTGAGGCCGCGCGGACCGCGACATGCCATTGTGACACGCCACGGCACGTGATACGGCCGCGTCCCGCCGGTTGCCCCTCCACCCTAGGCCGACCGAGACACTAGTGCGTACGGAAGGAGGTCACTGATACCCGAAAGCAACCGTTATGCCTGATTCATTCAGTCACTCTTCGTGGCCGGTGGAACGTGGACCGCGAGTACCGTTACATCATCATCCTGTTCATACCCGGACAGCATGTGCTCCACCAGGAAATCCAGCAGCATATTCGGGCTGGCCAGGACGTCCGCGGGTGCCTCGGCCACCACGGACGAAAGCTCTCTGAGCCCGGCGTCCAGCCCGCGCTTGCGGTTCTCCACCAGACCATCGGAGTACAGGACGGCGGTGTAACCCGGCGGCACGCAGAACCGGTACTGCTTGCGGCTCGTGGCCCAGCCGAGCGGGGTGCCCGGCTCGGTCTCGTGCAGCAGCCCCACGCCCTGCGGCGAGACCAGCAGCGGCGGCGGATGACCGGCCAGGGCCAGCGTGCCCTCCCCGGTCCCCGGCTCGACGACCATGTACGCCAGAGTGGTGACCTGCTCTTCCTCCTCGGTCGCCTCGAAAACGCGGTCCAGCCCCGTGAGCACCGCCGCCGGCGGCGGGTTGGTCAGCGCGAGCGCCCGCATGGCGTTGCGGATCCGGCCCATGCCCGCGGCGGCCTTGACACCCTTGCCCATGACGTCGCCCACCACGGCCGCCACCCGGCCGTCCTGCAGGACGAACGCGTCGTACCAGTCGCCGCCCACCTGCACGTGGCGCGAGCCGGAGCGGAAGCGGTGGGCCAGCTTCAGGCCCCGCACCACCGGCAGGCTGTCGGGCAGCAGGCTGCGCTGCAGCGTCTCGGCCGTCTTGTGCTCGCGCTCGAACAGCGTGGCCCGCTCGACCGCGAGCGCGCACTGACCGGCCAGCGCCTCCAGGAAGACGCCGTCCTCCTGCGAGATCTTCTGGGTCCTGGTGAACGAGAACCGCAGCGCCCCGAGCGCCCGCCCGGCCGCCAGCAGCGGCAGGCCCACCCAGGCCCGCTCGTCGGTCTGCGCGAGGAACGCGGAGATCTTGGCCTCGTCCGCGCCGGCGTCCACGAGCTGGGCGCGCAGGCTGTCGGGTGACTCGGCGAAGACCGGGCGGCGGCTGTTGACCGCCATCGTCATCACGTTGGGGTGCGCGAGGTCGATCTCCGGTCCCGGGGCGTCCGGGGTGGTGCCGCTGCTGATCAGCTTCAACGTGCCCCGGTCGACGTCGAGCAGGGCCACGGACGAGTGGTCGGCCGCGAGGGCCGTGCGGCCGACGTCGATGATCACCTGCACCACCTGCTCGACGGTCAGCGCCTCGGCGAGCTGGGCGGTCGCGCCCTGGAGACGGGCGGTGCGCAGCGCGGCGGCGCCGAGCTGGTCGGTGAGGCGGCCGCGCATCTCCTCGGCCTCGCGCTGCGACGTGACGTCGGAGTTCGCCCCGACCCACTCCACCACGCGGCCGTGCCTGATGATGGGCACGGCCCGCACCTCGAAGTGCCGGTAGCCGCTGGCCCGGGTACGCACCCGGTAGCTCCACTCGAACATCGTCCGGCCGCGCAGCGCCTCGCGCCACGCCTCCTCGGTGCCCGGGCGGTCGTCGGGGTGCACCGCGTCCAGCCAGCCGTGCGCGAGGTACTCCTCCAGCCCCTGGCCCGTGATGGCCCGCCACTGGGGCGCGTCCTCGGCCACCGCGCCGCTGGGCGTGGTGATCCACACGAGCTGCTGCTGCGACTCGACCAGCGAGCGGTAGCGTTCCTCGCTGCGCTCCAGCATCTCCTCGTTGAGCTGCCGCTCGGTCACGTCGACCCCGAAGAGCGCGGTCCCGACGACGACGCCGTCGGCGTGCAGCGGGAAGAACGACACCGCCCAGTGGCGGGTGTCGCCGTTCTCCGCGCGGGTCCTGATCCGCTGGTCGGTGACCGGCAGCCCCTCGTCGGCGATCCGGCGCAGCGCCGCCTCGATCAGGGTGGTCAAGTCGGCCGGCAGCAGCTCGGCCGGATAGCGCTCAAGGTGCAGCTCGACAGGATGGCCGGTCAGCTCGGTGAAGGTTGAGTTGACCCGGATGAAGCGTCCATCCGGGTCAAAAAACGCGAAGGCGAACGGCGCCTCCGACATCAGGCATCTGAAGAGGTCGGAGTCTGATATGTCCAAACCGGGCTCCCGGGGCCGGGGCACGGAGGTTTCGGCGCTCATGGTCGGCACCTCCGTCGCGTGCCAGCGTCTCCCACGAGGCACATCTCCATAACTGTGATTGGTAGCGCAGATCTGCCCTACATCATCGGCGATCGGCATGCACGGACGGAAGCCCCGCCCGCCATGCGGTCAACGCATCCTGTCAAAAAACCGGCGGCTCGCGCAGGAAGATCCGGCCTACCTCTCGGCCGCCCGCTTCGCTTCCCGCTTGGTCGCGCGGACCCGTTGCAGGCTCTCGGCGTCCACGACGTCGGCCACCGACCGGTGCACCCCCTCCTCGCCGTACGGCCCGGCCGCCTCACGCCAGCCGTCCGGGCGCACGCCGCACTGCTTGCCCAGCAGGGCCAGGAAGATCTGAGCCTTCTGCCGGCCGAATCCGGGGAGGGCCAGCAGCCGGCGCAGCAGCTCGGCGCCGTCGCGGACATCCTCCCACACCTTCTCGGCCGAGCCATCGTAGTGCTCGACGAGATAGGTCGCGAGCGCCTGGACGCGGGCCGCCATCGCTTTGGGGTAGCGGTGAACGGCGGGCGCCGCGGCGAACAGAGCCGCGAACTGATCAGGATCATAGGAGGCTATTTCACGCGCGTCCAGGTCGCGGCCGAGCCGGTCCGCGATCACCCTGGGTCCCGCGAAGGCCCGCTCCAGCGGCACCTGCTGATCGAGCAGCATGCCGATGAGCAGTGCGAGGGGATTGCGGCCGAGCAGCTCGTCGGCCTCGGGATCCTGTGCGAGCCGGATACGCATGGGTTCAGCTTCCCACGCCACGAACCGCCGGGTGGGCGGCCCGCCGAAGTGGTGACCGTCCGAGCAGGTGACGCTCCCGAGGGTTGACACTGCCGGGGAAAGAGGTGGAATGAAGGGCGGCAGGTCCCCATTCAGCGAGGAATGCAGTCCATGCCCGTACTCGCAGCACGAACCGATGGCGGCCCATCACCGGAGCCGGGTCTGCGTGAAGCGGTGGACCTCGTGACCCACCGGTTGGCCGCGGAATTCCTGACCATCCCTCCGTCCGCAGTCGCCCGGTGCGTCGCCGACACCTGGGCCTGCGGCGAGCATCTGGGACTCGACGTCACACCGGAGATCGTCGAGCGGGTCGCCCGGGAGCACCTCCTGGGCATGGTTAACTCGGCACCGCCTTCCCGGAGGTGAGGCGCCGCCCGGCGCCGTACCCGCCGCCCCGGCCCGCCCGGCGGTGCGCCCGGGGCGGCAGATAACGGGGAAGTCACCGGCCCGTGTTCCTGATGCCCTCGGCGGCGGGAATGCGAGAAGGTGGTGACCGTGAGCGAGCGGAGCGAGATCTCGTGAGTCGCCGGCGCCGACGTGACCCCAGGGAGACCCGGTCGCCGGACGACGTGTTCGCGGAGATGCTGCAGGCGGCCAGAGAGCTGCTCGCCGTGCGCAGCCCCCTCGACGCGGAGCTCATGGTGTCCGACATGCTCGGCGCCTGGTGGGGCAGGCGCCTGCACGGGGGCGACGTGGAGCAGATCCTCGGCGAGGGCCTGGTGGACTACGCGGCCAAAGCCGGCACGCCGGCCGCGCTCACCCTGCTCATCTGCGTCGCCTACCTCGGCACCGCCAGGCAGGCGGCCAAGGCCGAGGGCGCGGCGCTGGCGCTGATGGAGTCCGGCGTGGCCCGGCCCCGCTGGGCGGACCGCGTCGGCGCGGTCAAGCCGACCGGCTGCTACGTCTCCAGGGACGTGTACGGCGACCAGGACACGGTGGTGTGCACGTTCGCCTACAACGGCGAGGACAGGCACGCCCTGGTCGTGGTCGTCGACTACAACATGGGAGGCATGGCCCGCGACGCGTGGGTGTCGTCGCATGTCGACAAGCTGATCGAACAGGCCAGGCTGGAGGCGGCGGGCAACGCGCTGCTGCGGTTCGAGGAGCTGGAGCCGCAGCAGGCGCGGGCGCTGCTGGAGTTCGCGATGAAGGCCACCGGGACCGCCGTGCGCGGCCGCACGGGCCCGAAGCTCGTGAGCGACAGCTACAGCGCCTACCACGCGTTCGCGCGGTCGCGCATCAAGGCGCTGCCGCCGGGGCGGATGCGGCCCGCCCCGGCGCACACCGAGGCCCCGTACAGCCGCGACCGCCGGGCGACGCTCGCGGCCGAGTTCCTCGCGTCGGACGCGGCGGAGAACCTGTCGGACCCCTCGGCCGCCTCACGGTGCGCCGACCACATCATCGACTACGGCTGCGATCAGGACTTCGGCCGGCCGCTGCGGGTGAGCCCGACCAAGTGTGAGACGTTCCTGCTCGACTGGCTGCCGCGCAAGGTCCTGCTCAGCCCGGCGGAGCAGGACGCGATGCCCCACGTGCTCTCGGCGTGGGTGCGGTTCGCCGGCCCCCGGATCGGGCTGCCCGAGGAGGGCGTGCGGGCGACGCTCGACGCGGTCTGGGAGGCGACCGCCCGGTTCACCGAGGCCTACCGGGACCCGACCACGTTCGGGCTGGACCGCTCTCTCGTGGAGCGGCTGCTGCCCGACGGCGACCTGTCCGCGCTGGCCCGGCGCGCGTTCGCGTTCCCCCTGCTGCAGGGGATGCGCGGCTCGACCAACCTCGACCTGCTGAACCCGGCGGACGAGGCCGACCGGCGCATCCTCCTGGAGATCGATCACGCCGACGAGCTGGGCCGTGAGGACCTGGAGGAGCATCTGGCCTGGCACGAGGAGATCGCGGGCCGGCTGTGGGTCGGCGACCCGCCGCAGCTGTGGGACGCCGCCCAGCGCCTGATCGACCTGGGGCACGACCGGCACGAGGTGCTGCACGTCCTCATCGAGATCGCCGAACGGATCGGCGATCATCCGGACGAGCTGGCCGCCGCCCTGGACGACATCGCCGATCTCCCGGACTAGCCTCCCGCCCGATGCGGCCAGACACTTCCGCCTGCGAGTCCTCGTCGCCCGCCGCGGTGAAGCGCAGTGGCTGCCGGTCGCGGGTGCCCGCCGTGTACGCCACCTCGGCGGCCACCAGGTCGCGGGCTTCGGCCCACGTGCGCAGACGCGACAGGGCCTCGGCCATGCGGCCGGCGTCCACGGCGGCCAGCCGCTCCGGGCTGTCGGCGCGGCCCTGCCGCCAGGTCTCCACGTGGCGGCGGCCGTGCAGCCGCCGCAAGCCGCATCCGATTGTCTGAGCCATGCGTGACCGCTGTCTATTATAAACATAAGACGCTGCCCA
>JADGHC010000160.1 GCA_019689655.1 Microbispora sp. | reverse complement strand
TTTAAGCGACAGGCCCGGCGGGGGGGCCGGGATGGGGGTGGCCGGCGCATGGGCCGTCGCCGCCCGGACCGCGGCCCACTGCTCGATCATCAGCCGGGTGTCGATCACCTCGCGCATCGAGAGCGTGGCGAGGCCGAGGTGCAGCCGGAGCAGGTCGGTGAGCGCGTCTCCCGGGCGGGATGTGAGCACCGCCCCCGCGTCCGGGCCCCGGCCGACCTGCGACGCGACGACCCCGAGGGTCTCCAGCACGCGCAGCGCCTCCCGGACCGACGACCGGCCGACGCCGAGCTGCTCGGCGAGCTGCCGTTCGCCCGGCAGCCGGTCGCCCACGGTCAGGCCGTCGGCCGCGATCCGCTCCTCGATGCGGGCGATCACTTCCTCGAAGGCGCGCGGGCGGGCGTCCGGACGCCGGCGTTCGTCGGTGGTCACCACGGCTCCTCAGGGTGCGGGTGTCGCCGGAGGCGCACCAGGATGTATGGTCTGACCATATTTGGTCTGACCATACACGCCGGGAGGGCATGTGCGGGTAGCCCTGTTCGTCACGTGCGTCAACGACACGCTCTTTCCGGGCACCGGGCGGGCGGTCGTGCGCCTGCTGCGCCGCCTCGGCGTCGAGGTGGACTTCCCCCGCGCCCAGACCTGCTGCGGCCAGATGCACGCCAACACCGGCTACCGCGAGGAGGCCGTACGGCTGGCCCGGCGCAGCGTGGCGGCGCTGCGCGGCTACGACGCGGTCGTCGTCCCCTCGGGCTCGTGCGCGGCCATGATCCGGGAGCAGTACCCCAAGCTGGCCGGGCCGTCCGGGCCCTTCGCCGACGCGGTCGCGCACGTCGCGTCCAAGACTTACGAGCTGACCGAGTTCCTGATCGACGTGCTGGGGACGACCGACGTGGGGGCGTACTTCCCCCACCGGGTCACCTACCACCCGACGTGCCACTCCCTGCGCGGCATCCGTCTCGGCGACCGCCCGCTGACGCTGTTGCGCCAGGTCAAGGGGCTGGAACTGGTGCCGCTGCCGGGCGCGGAGGAGTGCTGCGGCTTCGGCGGCACCTTCGCGCTGAAGAACGCCGACGTGTCGGCGGCGATGTGCGCCGACAAGGTGCGCGCCGTCCTCGACACCGGCGCCGAGGTGCTGTGCGCGGCCGACAACTCCTGCCTGATGCACATCGGCGGCATGCTCGGCCGGCAGAAGTCGGGCGTACGGGTGATGCACCTGGCCGAGATCCTCTGCTCGACCGAGGCGGTGGGGGTCCGATGAGCGTCACTTTCCTCGGCATGCCGGCGACCCGGCCCTTCCCCCGCAACGCGGCGAGAGCCGTACGGGACTCGCAGTTGCGGTTCAACCTGCGCAAGGCGACCCGGACGATCAGGGCCAAGCGGGCGAGCGTCGTGGCGGAGGCGCCCGACTGGGCCGAGCTGCGCGAGGCCGGCCGGGCGATCAAGGAGCACACGCTCCGCAACCTGGACAAATACCTGGTGCAGCTCGAGGAGTCCGTCACGGCGGCCGGGGGCCACGTCCACTGGGCCGCCGACGCGGCCGAGGCGAACCGGATCGTCGCCGACCTGGTGAAGGCCACGGGCGAGACCGAGGTCGTCAAGGTCAAGTCGATGGCCACCCAGGAGATCGGGCTCAACGAGGCGCTGCTCGCACAGGGCATCACCGCGTACGAGACCGACCTGGCCGAGCTGATCGTGCAACTGGGCGACGACCGGCCGTCGCACATCCTCGTCCCGGCGATTCACCGCAACCGCGCGGAGATCAGGGAGATCTTCGCCGAGCACATGTCCGGCTGGGGGCGGCCCGCTCCGGAGGACCTCACCGACGACCCGGCCGCGCTGGCCGAGGCGGCCCGCCTTCACCTGCGCGAGCGCTTCCTGAAGACCAAGGTGGCGATCTCCGGGGCCAACTTCGCGATCGCCGAGACCGGCACCATGGTCGTGCTGGAGTCCGAGGGCAACGGCCGCATGTGCCTCACGCTGCCGCGTACGCTCATCAGCGTGGTCGGGATCGAGAAGGTGCTGCCGACCTGGCGCGACCTGGAGGTCTTCCTCCAGCTCCTGCCCCGCAGCTCCACCGGGGAGCGGATGAACCCCTACACCTCCATGTGGACCGGCGCCGCCGAGGGCCAGGAGTTTCACCTCGTGCTGCTCGACAACGGCCGCACCGGCGTGCTCGCCGACGAGGTCGGACGGCAGGCGCTGCGCTGCATCCGCTGCTCGGCCTGCCTGAACGTCTGCCCGGTGTACGAGCGGACGGGCGGCCACGCGTACGGGTCGGTCTATCCCGGGCCGATCGGGGCGATCCTGACGCCGCAGCTTCGCGGCATGGGGTCGGAGCTGGACCGCTCGCTGCCGTACGCCTCCTCGCTGTGCGGCGCCTGCTACGAGGTCTGCCCGGTGGCCATCGACATCCCGTCCGTACTGGTGGAGCTGCGGGCCCGGGCCCCACACCCCTGGGCGGAGCGCGCCGGGATGGCGGCGGCCGGGTGGGTGCTGGAACGCTCGGGACGGCTGGCGCGCATGCAGCGGGCCGGGGGACGGCTGCGCCGGCTCGTGCCCCGGCGGTTGCCCGGGCCGCTCGGCGGATGGACCGACACCAGGGACCTGCCGAAGGTGCCGGAGGAGTCGTTCCGCGAATGGTGGGACCGCACGGACGGAGGGCGCCGATGAGCTCACGCGACCTGATCCTCGCCCGGGTGCGGCGCGCCCTGGCGGGCGTGCCCGACGTCGAGATCACCCGCGGTTACCGCGGTCCCGCGGAGGACCGGCCGTCCGCGGAGCGGATTCGCCTGTTCGAGGAGCGGGTCCGCGACTACCGGGCCGTCGTGCACGTCCTGGAGGAGGCGGAGGTGGCCGGGCGCGTCGCCCGGTTGCTCGGGGGGCGCGGAGCGCACCGGGTCGTGGTGCCCGCCGGGTTCCCTTCGGGATGGCTCGACGCCGCCGGCGTGGAGGTGCTCGCCGACGACCCGCCGCTGAGCGCCGCCGAACTCGACGCCGTGGACGGCGTGCTCACCACCTGCGCGGTCGCGATCGCCGAGACCGGCACGATCGTCCTCGACACCGGGCCGGGCCAGGGCCGGCGGGCGCTCACGCTGGTGCCCGACTACCACCTGTGCGTGGTGCGGGCCGCCCAGATCGTCGCGGGGGTGCCGGACGCCGTCGCCCGGCTCGACCCCAAGCGCCCCCTGACCTGGATCAGCGGTCCCTCGGCGACCAGCGACATCGAGCTCAACCGGGTCGAGGGCGTTCACGGCCCCCGATCACTCGAAGTGCTGATCGTCACCTGAGCCCCATACCTCGCGGTCCCCGCCCGGCTCGGTCGAACCCCGTGCATCGTGGCCTCTGCCGGTCGGGGCTCCAAGACTCCGGGTCGCTCGAGGTGCTGATCGTCCGCTGAGCCTCGTGCCTCGCGGTCCCCGCCCGGCTCGGCGGGTGCCGCACGCGCCTGCCCCGCCCTGTTACGGCTCCGCCTCTCCTCCGCGGGAGAGCCTCCTCGGCTGGGCGCGCCTTCTCGGGCAGGCGCGCTCTTTCCGCCGGCGAGGCCCTTCCGGCCGGGGCAGCCCGCGGTGGGCTTTCCGTCAGAAGCGCAGCAGCGCGCCGATGCCGTCGGGCGACTCCAAGCGCGGGACGAACCACAACTCGGCGTCGGTCGCGGCCACCGCCCGCGCGAGGGCGGCGTCCGCACGGTCCCGCACGGGTTCCTCGACCCCCCAGGCGACCAGCTCAGCCGGGTCCGTGGACAACTGCGTGGGCTCGGGCCCGATCCACATCATGGCGGTGGACGACGGATCGTCGTGCATCAGCACCGTGCCCACCCGGCGGTCGCGCAGCGCGCGTGCCGTCTCCGCCAGGCCCGTCACTGCGTTGCCCGAGGCGTACGTGTCCAGCAGCTCCGCGCAGCGCCGCTCGGTCCACGCCCGGCAGGCGGCCTCCACCTCCCGCCGGAAGAGCTGCAGGTCGGCGCCCGGGGCGCGGCTGCCGTGCTCGGCCACGGTCAGCCGCCGTACGACGTCCTTGCCGAGGTAGTCGGTCACGAGCGCGCGGGCCTTGGGATCGCCGGCCAGCACCACGATCTGCGCGCCGATGCCGTGCGCCTCCTTCTCCACCACTTCGGCGACGGCCACGGCGTTGCGGCGCCAGGTCTCCTCGACCTCCCGTTCGAAGTTGGCCTGCGACCAGCCGCCCGCGCCGGTCTTCTGAATCGGCCAGTCCGCCACCTCCACGGTCATCTGGCGCCGGTGCCCGTCGGCGATCACGGTGACGTCGCCGCCCGCCCGGTCGGCCAGCACCTCGACGCGCGGGACGTGCTCGCCGCGCTGCGCGAGCAGCGGCACCACGTGGGGGAGCGGCGCCCATCGCGCGGTCTGGCGGCGTGGCCGGGCGGCGAGCGGCTCGGTGAGCACCACCTCGCCGTCCCTGGCGAAGGCGGCGCGGCCCGGCGCGGCCCACGCGGGATCGAGTATCAGCTCGCCGAGGGGATCGAGGACCGAGGCGGGCGCTTCCTGCTGGGCGAGCCGCTCCCTGAGATGAGCCCATCGGCGCTGGACCACGTTGGAAGGGCCCTCGGTCGACCGGTCGGTGTCCACGTATACCGAGGCGTACGGGCCGCCGCGCGCGTACAGCCCGCGAATGAAATCAAGTCTCACCGGCCCCCCTACCAGCGCCGTTCCACTCCGAGTCCGAGTGCCTCCGCCACCTCCCCGACGTTGTGGAACCTCATTTCGGGCAGCCGCCGTACGGCGTCGATGACGGCGTCGGGAGCGTTCTTGCGTTCGGCGTGGGCGAGCAGTTTGGCCGGGCCGGCGGGGTAACCGGCGTCGCTGAGCCAGGTGGCGAGGTGACTGCGGCGCTCCACGTCGGCGGGGGTGATGCCGAGCGGCGTCCCGGGTTCGCGGCCGGGCGGCCGCCGCCGCGGCGGTGACATGTCCTCTTCGGGCTGCTGGGTCGGCTCGGGCTCGCGCCACTCCTCGGCCCGGCTGCTTCCCGCGCCCTGGACGAGGCCCTGCGTCTCGTGCTTTTGCTCCTCGTCGAGCCGGCGGCCGTGTTTGGCGCTGCCGCGTTGGATGCTCATGACCTCACCTCCCGATTAGGGTCACTGACGTGCCTCGTACCCGGACCGCCTGCGCCAAACATCCGGAGCGATGAGCCCATGTCCCCACATAATCTGCGGCGGATGAAAAATCCGCTTACCTGATGGAGCTACGCATTGTTCGACGAGCGGTTGACGATCAACACCGAACGGCTGGTCCTGCGGCCGTTCGGCCCCGGGGACGCGGGCCAGGTGCGGGCGATCATCGAGGACGGCGCGCACCTCACCGCGCTGCCCCCGGGCGCTCCCGGACACGCGTCCGGCGTCGCGCAGTGGCTCTCGTACGGCGTGCATGAGCTGTGGCGCTCGGGCCAGGGCATCCATCTCGCGATGCACACGCGGGACGCCGTGGTCGGATCGATCAGCCTCTTCAAGACCCACTGGGGCGCGGGCACCGCGGAGGTGGGCTATGGCGTGCATCCCGCCTACCGCCGGCGGGGATACGCGACCGAGGCGGTCCGCGGACTCGTCGGCCGGGTGCTCGCGGAGGGCCCGCTGCGCCGGATCGAACTGCGGGCCAACGCCGACAACCTCGCGTCGATCAGGGTCGCGGAGAAGGCCGGCTTCACCCGTGAGGGATTGCTGCGCGGCGCGGGATTCGAGGACGACGGCCCGCACGACTTGGTGGTCTTCGGCCGGCTGCGCGGCGACGAGCAGCCCGCGCCGCGCCGCCGGATCGAGAGCGAACGGCTGGTCCTGCGGCCCTTCACCAGGCGGGACGCCTTCGACATCGTCGAGGCGGTCAAGGGCGACCCCGAGATCGCCCGCTGGATGCCGTGGGCCGAGGGCTACACGCTGGAGCGTGCGCTGGAATGGTGCACCCGGCTCGCGCACGTGGATGGTCCCGGCTATGGTGGCCACTTCGCGATACAGCCCAAGGACGGGGAACGGCTCGCCGGAGCCATCGGCGTGCAACGTGAGGACCACGAGCGCGGGGACGCCGAGATCGGCTACTGGATCGCGCCGTGGGCCCGCCGCAGGGGGTACGCGGTGGAGGCCACGCGGCTCGCCGCGGCCCACCTGTTCGATCTCGGTTTCCACCGGGTCCACCTGCTGGTCGCGATGGGCAACCGCGCCAGTCAGGCGGTGGCGAGGAAGGCCGGGTTCATCGAGGAGGGCATCCTGCGGCAGGCGCTGCCGGTCCCGGGTGGTTGGGCGGACGCCGTCCTGTTCGGCATGCTTAACGGGGAAATTTCATGGCATTAGGTAAAGAATCCCCCCATCCCCTGGGCCCATCGGTCAAGCGCCCACCATGATTGAGGGCCGGAAGGCTATCCTCGCCAGCCGTGAGCCTCCCGCCGGCCGGTGAGCGCGCGTCCCGATGCGGGAGACCCCGGCCCGGTGCACGGGCGAAGCGGCCCGGACGGGAGCGGGGGATCGTGAACGACACGCAGGTCAACGTCAGGGGAGATCAGCTAAATGAAACCGCCGCTGCTGCTCATCGGCCACGGCACCCACGATGAGACCGGCGTCGCCGAGTTCGGCAGGTTCGTTCACCGCCTCCGCTGCCGCCTCGATGGGCTTCCCGCCGAGGTGAGCGGCGGCTTCATCACGAACGCCCGCCCCGCGCTCAGCGACTCCATCGCCTCTCTCGTGGCACGAGGACACCACCACCTGATCGCGGTGCCGCTCAGCCTGACCGGCGACCGGCGCGCGCTCGGGGACATCCCCGGCACCATGGCCCTGGAGCAGGAGCGGCACCCGACCCTCGAATACGACCTCGGCCGCCCGCTCGGCCCCGACCCGCGCGTGCTCAAGCTGCTCGCGGAGCGGCTCGCCGACGCCCGCGCGGAGATGCCCCGGTTCATGACCGACGAGCCGCCCGCCGAGATCGAGCCCGGCGAGACCGCGGTCGTCCTGGTCGGGCACGGCTCCACCGACCCCGCCGTCAACGCCGAGGTCCACCGGGTCTCGCGGCTGTTCTGGGAGACCCACGCCGCCGACCTGCTGACCGTCGAGACCGCGTACGTGTCGCACACCCGCCCCGGCGTGCCGGGAGGACTGGAGCGCTGCCGCAGGCTCGGCGCCAAGCGCGTGATCGTCTTGCCGTACGTCCTGTTCGCCGGCGGAGTCCTCGAACGCATCTGGGCGCAGGCGCTGGCGTACGGCGCCAACCACGAGGGCCTCGACATCCGCTGCGCCGAGGTGATCGGCGACTGCGAGGGCCTCGCCGACGTGGTGATCGACAGGTACGAGGAGGCGCTCGCCGGCGGCGGCCAGTCCTCGGCGCCGGCCGCGCGCCGCCCGTCCACGGTGCTGCCGGTGACCCCGTTCCCCGGGGGACGGGAGCGGGAGGCGACCGCGCGCGGCGGCCTCGTGACCGCCCTCGCCGCGCGCCCCGGCTCCGCCCGCGCCACCGGCCCCGGGTCCCCGAAGCCGGAGCGGGAGCGGCTCGACGAGGAGACCTTCGAGGCCGAGACGTCCGACGCGGAGACGGAGACCTACGGCGCACGGATGTTCAGTGCAGAGACCTCCGAACCGGAAGCGGCAGGCGGAACCGGGACCGATAGCATGATCGGCGCGGCCGGGCGCGGCGAGATTCAGGAGTCCCGCGGCGACGCGCCGCCGCTCGCCCAGCCCGGAGTCGCCAGCGCGGTGTAGGCGCCGCGCAGAAGGAGAAAGCATGACGTCCCTCGGCGAGACGATCGGCGCCATCCGCCCGGTCGAGCCCGGCCCGATGGCCGAGGCCAGGGCCCACCAGGAAAGGCTCACCAAGCCGAGCGGCTCGCTCGGGGTGCTCGAGGACGTCGCGGTGCGCCTCGCCGGCATCGCCGGGACCTGCCCGGCGCCGATCCCGTCCCCGGCCGCCCTGGCGATCTTCGCCGCCGACCACGGCGTGCACGCGCAGGGGGTGAGCCCCTGGCCGCAGGAGGTCACCGCGCAGATGGTGGCCAACTTCGTCGCGGGGGGAGCCGTCGCCAACGCCTTCGCCGCCGAGGTGGGCGCGTCGGTGACCGTGGTGGACGTGGGCGTCGCCGCCGACCTGCCGCCCGCGCCCCGGCTGCTCGTCCGCAAGGTCGCGTACGGCACGGCCGACCTGTCCGAGGGGCCCGCGATGACGCCGGAGCAGGCCACCGCCGCCCTCACGGCCGGGATCGAGGTCGCCCGCGACCTGGTGGAGGCGGGCGCGCGCTGCCTGGTCACCGGTGACATGGGCATCGCGAACACCACCGCGTCGGCGGCCCTGATCTGCGCGTTCACGGCACGGCCCGCCGCCGAGGTCACCGGGCGGGGAACGGGCGTCGACGACGCCACCTACGCGCGCAAGATCGAGATCGTACGGCGGGGCCTGCGGGTCAACGGCATCGCCGAGGCGGGAGCCGTACCGGACGGGCCCGACGAGGCGCTGCGCGTGCTCGCGGCGGTCGGCGGCCTGGAACACGCGGCGATCGCCGGTTTCGTGCTCGGCGCCGCCGCGGCCCGGGTGCCGGTCATCCTGGACGGGGTGATCGCCGGGGCGGCGGCCCTGGTGGCCGGCGTGCTCGCGCCCGACGCGATCGGCTACTGCCTGGCCGGGCACCGCTCGGCCGAGCCCGGCCACGCGGCGGCGCTGGCCCACCTGGGTCTCGACCCGCTCGTCGACCTGCGGCTGCGCCTCGGTGAGGGGACCGGCGGGCTGCTCGCCCACCCTCTGGTCTGCGCGGCGGCGCGGGTCATGCACGAGGTCGCGACCTTCGACTCCGCGGGCGTGGCGGACAAGGGCGCGTAGGCCCGGCGCCGGCCCGCGGGCGGCCGCCCCTGGGCTCACGATCTCATCCGGCTCATCCGGTGAATGTCGCCCGATCCCAGCGGGTAGGTTTGCCTCCTAACCATGCACGCTTGACGCGATAGGGAGACTGGGGTCATGGCGCCCTACCTGCTCGGCCTCCGCCTCGACGGGCGGCGTGTGCTCGTGGTCGGCGGCGGACGCGTCGCCCAGCGACGGGTCCCCGCGCTGCTCGACGCCGGAGCCTCGGTCACCCTGATCTCGCCCAGCGTCACCCCCGCGCTCGACGACCTCATCGCCGCCGGACGGATCACCTGGGAGCGGCGGCCGTACCAGGTCGGGGACTGCGACGGCGCCTGGCTGGTGCACGCCTGCACCGACCACCGCGACGTCAACACCGCGGTCGCCGCCGAGGCCGAAGCCAAGCGCATCTGGTGTGTCCGGGCGGACGACAAGGACGCCTCCGCGGCGTGGACCCCCGCCACCGGGCGGGTGGACGAGGTCGGCGTGGCGGTCACCGCCGGCGGCGACCCCCGCCGCGCGGCCGGCATCCGCGACGCGATCGTCGGCGCGCTACGCGACGGCACCGTGGACGCCCGGCGGCACCGCACCAAGCCGGTCGGCGTCGCGCTGGTGGGCGGCGGCCCCGGCGACCCGGGCCTGATCACCGTACGGGGGCGCCAGCTCCTGGCCCAGGCCGACGTGGTCGTGGCCGACCGCCTCGCCCCTCGCGCGCTCCTGGACGAGCTGCCGCCCGATGTCGAGCTGATCGACGCGGCGAAGGTGCCGTACGGCCGGTCGCTGTCCCAGGACAAGATCAACGAACTTCTCGTCGAGCACGCCCGCAAGGGCAAGTTCGTCGTACGGCTGAAGGGCGGCGACCCGTTCGTCTTCGGCCGCGGCGGCGAGGAGATGCTGGCCTGTGCCCGGGCGGGCATTCCGGTGACCGTGGTGCCCGGGATCACCAGCGCGGTCGCTGTCCCCGGGGCCGCCGGGGTCCCGGTCACCCATCGCGGGGTGACCCAGGAGTTCCACGTCATCTCCGTACACGTCCCGCCCGGCGACCCCAGGTCCACGGTCGACTGGCCCGGATTGGCGAGATCGACGGGAACCCTGATACTTCTCATGGCGGTCGAGCGGATCAAGGAGATCGCCGAAACGCTGGTTCGAGACGGACGTTCGCCGGAAACTCCCGTGATGGTGGTACAGGACGGTACTCTTCCGACCCAGCGAGCCGTTACCGCCACCTTGTCAACCGTGGCGGAACGGGCGACCGCGGCCGGAGTGCGGCCTCCGGCGATTGTGATCGTCGGCGAGGTCGTCAAGGTCGGCCAGGAGATCGAAATGGTGCGAGCGGAGCGGGTCCCGTGAGATCGGCAGCCAGGAACACGCCCGACCACGGAACCGATGCGGCTTCGGGCGACGCCGTGACGGAGGGGCCGCACATCAAGGAGCACCCGGAGTCGCCGGGGGAGCAGACCCTCGCGTTCCGGCCGATCAGCGAGGACGATCCCGCGCCGGGGCTTGCTGTTTCGCGTCCTTTGCCCGGCCGGCCGCTGCCCGTCCCGTCCGCCGCGACGGAGGACGAGACCCTTCCCGACGACGTGGCGGCGGATGACCGGGTAATGCCCGCAGAGCCGGACGCTATGGCCGCGGATCACACGGCGGGCGACGCCGAGGACGGCGGGCAGGACGATGCCGCAGGCGTGGTGGAGCACGCCGGGCGGTCCGGGGACGACGACGGCCGACGGCACGCCGGGGACGCCGAGGGCCTTGCGGCCGCGCAGGACGCCGAGCGCGCGGAGGACATCGAGCAGGCCGAGGACACCGAGCAGACCGGGGCTGCCGAGAGCGCCGCGCACGTTGAGGGCGCCGAGGGCGCTGGCGACACCGGGCAGGCGGAGGACGTCGTGTCTACTCAGGACACGGAGGATGCCGCAGGCGCTCAGGACGTCGAGCAGGCGGACGACGCCGGGAGCACTGAGGCTGCCGAGGACGCCGAAGCAGCCGAGCAGGCCGAGGGCGATCGGGTCCGTTCGTTCCCGATGCCGGAGCCGGTCTCGGCGGCGCTGACCGAGGCGCTCAACCAGCTCCGTACGGCGGTGAAGGGCCTGCACTTCGGTCTCGACGTGCCCGGTTCCGAGGAGGCGCGCAAGGCGCAGGCGGCGGTGCTGGCGCAGCTCGACGACTACGTCATCCCGCGCGTCCACATGAGCACCGCGCCCGCGCTGGTCGTCGTGGCCGGATCGACGGGAGCGGGCAAGTCCACCATCGTCAACTCGCTCGCCGGCCGGAAGGTCACCGCCACCGGCGTACGCCGCCCGACCACGGCGACGCCCGTGATCGTCTGCCACCCCGACGACCACGAGTGGTACGCGCGGGGCGATCTCCTCGGCGGCCTGAACAGGCTCGACGAAGACACGCGGGACGCCCCGCCCGGCAGCGTGGTGCTGGTGTCGAGCCCTTTTCTGCCCCCGGGAATCGCGCTGCTCGACACGCCCGACATCGACTCGGTCGTCGAGGAGCACCACGAGATCGCGCATCGCATGCTGGACGCCGCGGACCTGTGGGTGTTCGTCACCACGGCGTCCCGGTACGCCGACGCGCCGTCCTGGGGCCTGCTGCGCCGGGCCAAGGAACGCGGGGCGCGCCTGGTCATCGTGCTGTCCCGGGTGCCGCCGAAGTCCCGCGACGTCGTCGTCAAGCACTTCGGCCGGATGCTGAGCGAGTACGGCCTGGGCGAGGTCGAGCGCTTCGTCATCAACGAGACGTCCGTACAGGACGGGCGGCTGCCGGAGATCGAAATCGCCGACCTGCGGGTGTGGCTGTCGGCGCTGTCCGTCGACGACGAACGGCGCCAGGCGGCGATCAAGGCGACGCTCAACGGCGTGCTGAACAGCTTCCGCACCCGCCTGCCCGCGCTCGCCCGGCATCTCGAAACCCAGGTGGCG
>JADGHC010000159.1 GCA_019689655.1 Microbispora sp. | reverse complement strand
GCACGACCGCCCCGATGAAGACCGCCGTCCCCGCGCTGAGCAGCAACGCCACGTCGTGATCCATGGCGGGACCCTAGCGGCGCCCCCGCACCGCCGGGCAACCGGTTATCCGGCCCCCGAAACCCAGACAATCACCGTTAGTAATCGAATGATGGTGCAACAGTAATCAGAGCGTCCATAAACTGACCCGTGGCGACCTCGACGTAGTGGGATCTGTAGACAGCCTCGTAGCCTCGGCGGTATGGGCAGCGAGCAACGCCACACGACGATCCGGGTCAGCACTCTCACTCGCGACAAGGTCGCGGCAATCGCCAGGCAGGAAGGCAGGCCCATGACAGCTGTGATCGACCAGGCCGTCGCGGAGTACGAGCACAAGAAGTTCTGGGAGGAGATGCGAGCGGCGGTCGAGCGGACCCGCCGAGAGGCCCCCGAGGATTGGGCCGATTACCTGGCGGAGACAGCCGTCTTCGACAGTGCCGCTCCCGACGGTCTCGGGCCGGAGGACTGGTCCTCCCACCTGCCCCCGAAGGAGCATGATGCGGATAACCCGCGGTGATCTCTGGCTGGCCGACTTCGGTCAGCCGTTGGGCCGAGAGCAGGGCGGGGCGAGGCCGACGGTCGTCATGAGCGGCCGTGCGCTCAACGACGTGCGGATAGGTCTCGTCCTCGGTGTGCCGCTCACCACCACCAAGCGTGACTGGCCGAGCCATGTCGAGATTCCCCCGGGCACAGGCCTGGAGAAGCAGAGCTGGGCGATGGTGGAGCAGTTCCGTGCCATCTCCGTGCAACGGCTGACCAAGGGGATCGGCTGGGTGGAGGAGCCGGCGCTGGAGAAGACGCACGTCATCCTGAGCCACCTCCTCAGGGCGTAGGCGAGCCGCTTACCTGATCAAGGACGGCAGCCCGGCTCCTCGTGCCGCACAGGCCTCATATGGGCCGCATCCGGTCCCGGCGCGGGGCCGGCCCGAGCCGGCAGACTGACTGCCGACCCGGGCCGCCCCAGATCTCAGCTCTTGGCGAGCAGGGAGCGCAGGACGTACTGCATGATGCCGCCGTGGCGGTAGTAGTCCGCCTCACCGGGCGTGTCGAGGCGCACGACGGCCTGGAACTCGACGTCCCCGGCGCGGACGGTCACCGTGGCGGGGGTCGAGCCGCTGTTGAGCTCCTCGATGCCGATGATGTCGAAGGTCTCCTCGCCGGTCAGGCCCAGCGAGTCGGCGTTCTGGCCCTCGGGGAACTGCAGCGGCAGCACGCCCATGCCGATCAGGTTCGACCGGTGGATGCGCTCGTACGACTCGGCGATGACGGCGCGCACGCCGAGCAGCGCGGTGCCCTTGGCCGCCCAGTCACGCGACGACCCCGAGCCGTACTCCTTGCCGGCCAGGACGACCAGAGGGATACCGGCGGCCTGGTAGTTCTGCGCGGCGTCATAGATGAACGCCTGCTCCCCGCCCTTGGTGAAGTCGCGGGTGTAGCCGCCCTCCACGCCGTCGAGCAGCAGGTTGCGCAGCCGGATGTTGGCGAACGTGCCGCGGATCATCACCTCGTGGTTGCCGCGGCGGGAGCCGTACGAGTTGAAGTCCTTGACCTCGACGCCGTGCTCGCGCAGGTAGCGGCCGGCCGGGCTGTCGGGCTTGATCGAACCCGCGGGCGAGATGTGGTCGGTGGTCACCGAGTCGCCCAGCTTGGCCAGCACCCGGGCGCCGCGGATGTCCGTCACCGGCTCGGGCTTGGCGGGCATGCCGTCGAAGTACGGCGCCTTGCGGACGTACGTCGACTCCGGGTCCCACTCGAAGGTGTCACCGGTCGGGACCGGCAGCGACCGCCAGTGCTCGTCGCCCTTGAACACGTCCGCGTAGTCGCGCTTGAACATGTCCTGGCTGATCGACTCCGACACCACCGCCGCGACCTCCTCGGGCGACGGCCAGATGTCCTTGAGGAAGACCGGCTGCCCGTCGTTGCCGATGCCGAGCGGCTCGTTGTTCAGGTCGATGTCCATCGTCCCGGCCAGCGCGTACGCCACCACGAGCGGCGGCGAGGCCAGGTAGTTCATCTTGACGTCCGGGTTGATCCGGCCCTCGAAGTTGCGGTTGCCCGACAGCACGGCGGCGACCGCGAGGTCGTTCTCCTGGATCGCGGCGGAGATCTCCGGCTCCAGCGGGCCGGAGTTGCCGATGCAGGTGGTGCAGCCGTAGCCGACGAGGTTGAAGCCCAGCTTGTCCAGGTACGGCTGGAGGCCGGACCGCTCGAAGTAGCCGGTGACGACCTGGCTGCCCGGGGCGAGCGAGGTCTTCACCCACGGCTTGCGCGACAGGCCCTTGTCCACCGCGTTCTTCGCCAGCAGGGCCGCGCCGAGCATGACGTACGGGTTGGAGGTGTTCGTGCAGGACGTGATCGCGGCGATCGTGACGGCGCCGTGGTCGATCTCGAAGGACGTGCCGTCCGACAGCGTCACGGGCGTGGGCCGGTGCGGGCGCTCGCCGTCGTGGGGGACGGCGTGCGGCGCGTCGCCCGCCCCGCCGTGGCTGATCGCCGGGGAGTCCGACGCCGGGAACGACTCGGCGGAGGCCTCGTCGGTCGGGCCCTGGATGCTGTCCTCGGTGACGTAGCTGCGCACCGCCGCGCGCCAGGCCGACTTGGCGTCGGCCAGCGGGATGCGGTCCTGCGGGCGCTTCGGGCCGGCGATCGACGGCACGACGGTCGACAGGTCGAGCTCGATGTACTCGCTGAAGACGGGCTCGGGGGCCGAGGGGTCGAGCCACAGGCCCTGCGCCTTGGCGTACGCCTCGACCAGCGCGACCTGCTCGGGCGAGCGGCCGGTGAGCTTGAGGTAGTCGATGGTCTGGCCGTCGATCGGGAAGATCGCGCAGGTGGAGCCGAACTCGGGGCTCATGTTGCCGATCGTGGCGCGGTTGGCCACCGGCACGCTGGAGACGCCCTCGCCGTAGAACTCCACGAACTTGCCGACCACGCCGTGCTTGCGCAGCATCTCGGTGATCGTGAGCACGAGGTCGGTCGCGGTGGCGCCGGCCGGCAGCTTGCCGGTCAGCTTGAAGCCGACCACCCGCGGGATCAGCATCGAGATCGGCTGGCCGAGCATCGCGGCCTCGGCCTCGATGCCGCCGACGCCCCAGCCGAGGACGCCGATGCCGTTCTCCATCGTGGTGTGGGAGTCGGTGCCCACGCAGGTGTCCGGGTAGGCCTTGCCGTCGCGGGTCATGACCACGCGGGCGAGGTGCTCGATGTTGACCTGGTGGACGATGCCGGTGCCCGGCGGGACGACCTTGAACTCGTCGAACGCGGTCTGTCCCCAGCGCAGGAACTGGTAGCGCTCGCGGTTGCGCTCGTACTCCCGCTCGACGTTGCGCTGGAAGGAGTCGGGGTGGCCGAAGAAGTCGACGATGACCGAGTGGTCGATGACCAGCTCGGCCGGGGCGAGCGGGTTGACCTTCGCCGGGTCGCCGCCCAGGTCGCGTACGGCCTCGCGCATGGTGGCGAGGTCGACCACGCAGGGCACGCCGGTGAAGTCCTGCATGATCACGCGGGCGGGGGTGAACTGGATCTCCACGCTCGGCTGGGCGTTGGGGTCCCAGTTCGCGACGGCACGGATGTGGTCGGCGGTGATGTTCGCGCCGTCCTCGGTGCGGAGCAGGTTCTCCAGCAGGATCTTGAGGCTGTACGGGAGGCGCGCCGACCCCTCGACGGCGTCCAGCCGATAAATCTCGTATGACGCGTCACCGACGCGCAGCGTGTCACGGCTGCCGAAGCTGTTCGCGGACACGAAGTTCGCCTCCCCAGGGTTCCGGGCTTGTCACAGGTTTCGTGTGCATCCTCCCGCACGCACGGGACACTCCTGACAATTAGGCTGTCCTAACCTGTGCGGCTCGGCGGATGTCTCGATATCAAGATATCCCTCAAGATATCTCGACATCAAGTTACTATCGGGTAGGCCGACGGGCGCGCGGCCGGCGACTTCCGGGAAGGTCTACCCGGCATCATGCGGGACGAGCGGCGCGTCCCCGCTCACGCGGGCATCAGCCGCAGGCACAGCAGCGCGATCACCACGATCGACAGGGCCGGGCCGAGGAACTGCTTCTCGAAGGCCTTGCCGGTCTTGATGCCCATGTCCCACGGCAATAACCAGCGCCCCTTGATCGGCCATAAGACGGGGCAGCCGCGTTCGGTCAGGCAGTCGCCGATCACGTGCACCAGGCAGCCGACCCCGATGGCCGGGCCCAGCCACGAGTAGGTGACCCCGAGCGTCATGAACGTGACGAACAGCCCCGCCGTGAGCGCCACGTTGACGACGGCGGAGGTGAGCGTCTTGCCGGGCACGCCGATGCCCAGGGCGCGGATCGCCAGGCCGATCATCAGCACGACCAGGATGTCGCGGGCGACGGCGTAATGCCCGCCGAGCAGGTAGGCGCCGACTCCGGCCAGGCTGCTGAACAACAGCGAGTGGGTGGCGTGCCGGTGCCCGCCGCTGACGAAGTTCACACCCTTGCTGAGCAGCCATGTCACCGGCCCGAACGTCTGGGCGATCGTGGCGCTGGGGTGGTCGAGATCGGGCAGCATGGCCGCGCCCGCGCACACCACGGCGCCCGCGACGAGCTCGGGCGGAGACAGAACCGGCCCCGTGATCGCCGCCAGCTCCGGATGCCCCAGCGCGCCCGGGAGCGCCACCAGGGCTGGCGCGACCGCCAGCCACACCGCCGCACCGCTGAGGGCGTGCGAGTGCCCCATCATGACAAGATCACGCCTTGCAACTGTACGGCAAGGCAACGACAAATTCCGCGAAGCACCCATCAAGGCCGGGCGCGTGTCGCGGACGGACGGCGCGCACCGCACCCGGCCGCAAACGGCAAAGACGGGACCTCCCTCTCCAAGAGCACCCCCCAGCCCTCTTAGAGAAGAACGATCCCGTCTCTGCGTGAAGTAACGCTACGGTCTCGGGCTCTGTTCCCCGTACTCGGAAAACTTCCCCGTGAGCTATGTCACTCTTACCCCGGGATGTCATAAGAACGATCGCGATATATCGTTGAGCCATCGAGAGCGGATCGTTAACCGGAAAGGGGGGCACGCCATGAGTCAGGCACACGCGGCCGGGCCCTGGGCCCGCCCGGAGTCCGGGCACGGGCCCGGTCATGGGTTCGGTCACGGGTTCGGTCACGGGTTCGGACACGGGTTCGGGCACGACTTCGGGCACGAGTTCAGGCACGCGCTGCGCCGGCACATGCGGCGCGCGATGCGCGAGGCGTTCATGAAGGGGGCGGCCATGTGGCACCAGGAACATCACGAGGGCGGAGGCCCGCACGAGCACCGTCACCGGGCCGGCATGCGGGGGCGCGGCCCGTGGGGCGGCTTCGGTCCCGGGTTCCCGTTCGGGCCGCCGTGGGCGGGCGGCTTCCCGTTCGGCCCCCGGGGCTTCGGACGGCCCAGGAAGGCCAAGCGCGGTGACGTACGGGCGGCGATCCTCGCCCTGCTCGCCGAGGAGCCGCGCAACGGCTACCAGATCATCCAGGAGATCGCCGAGCGCAGCCAGGGCGGGTGGCGGCCGAGCCCGGGCGCGGTCTACCCCGCGCTGCAGCAGCTCACCGATGAGGGCCTGGTGCGCGCGGAGGAGACCGACGGGCGCAAGACGTTCCAGCTCACCGAGGCCGGGCGCGCGTACGTCGAGGAGCACGGCGACGAGGTCAGGGCGCCCTGGGAGGAGATGACGCCGGACGTCGGGGACGACGTGCACGAGCTGTTCGACCTGACCAGGCAGGCGGCCTCCGCGCTGTTCCAGATCGCCCACTCGGGCACCGAGGGACAGGTCAGGCAGGCCAAGCAGGTCCTGACCGAGACCCGGCGGCGCCTCTACCAGATCCTCGCCGACGGCGACCCCGCGGAGGAGTGACCATGGTTTCCCCCGACGAGGCCGCCGCGGGAGGCGGCACACCCACCTCCGGTGCCGGCGACACGCCGGACGCCGGACGGTCGCCGGACGGCCGCCAGGGCCGTGGTTCCGGCACCCCGAACGCCGGCGCCCGGGCCGCCCACGACTCGCCGGCCGGCGGGCTGCGGATCGGCGACCGGGAGCGCGACGAGGTGACGCGGCTGCTGCACGACGCGTTCGCCCAGGGCCGCATCACCCGCGAGGAGCTCGACGAGCGCCTCGAGGCGACGCTCTCGGCCCGCACCGCCGAGGACCTGCGGCGGGTGACCGCCGACCTGCCCGGCGCGTGGCCGGGCGACGCCCGGGCAGGTGACGCGTGGACGGGCGGCGCGCACGACGGCCCCTCCGGCCCTCCGCGAGGTCCGTGGCATCCGGGGTACCCACGGCCGTACGGCGGGCCGTGGGCGGGGGCCGCCGCGTGGGGCCGCCACCCGGGCGCGCTCTGGGCCCGCGGTCACCGTCACCCCCACGGCTGGGGGCCGCACCCCGGGCACCTGGCCGTGCAGGGCGGGCTGCCGCTGATCGCGATCGCCGGCGTGGTGCTCACGACCGTCGCGCTCGTGTCGGGGGTGGCCTGGCCGCTGTTCGTGATCCTCCGTCTGCTGTTCGTCGCCTGGCTGATCTCGGCCGTCGTGGGCATGATCCGGCACCGTCACCACGGGCGGCGGTACGGCGCGTGGCACCGCTGAGCGACGGATCGTCGCGTTCCCCGGCCGCACGAGTCGTGCGGCCGGGGAAATTGGGCCTTGACCGGAGATCGCCAACGGCGAACGATCGGGATGTCGCCCTCGGGGGAGAGTTTGCGGCAACGCCGACGAACGGAGGGTGAGATGACGCCGGCCGAGCCAGAACCAGGGGTGGTGCAGGAGACCGAAGGAACGGCGGGGGCCAGGCAGATCAGGTTCAGGTTGCTGGACGACACGGAGACGGCCGTGTGCAGCAACTCGACCGGGAACTGACACCCACCAGACGTCCCACGGAAGATCCACGCGCGCCACGTTTCCAGATCCGGGCCGGAGAGCCGGGCGCGCTCCGACCAGCGATCGGCTTCGCACCCGGAGGAGGCTCCATGCCCGGAGAAGTGTTCGAGCACGTACGACAGGCCACGGGAGAGGTGCTGTCCGTGGCGGAGTACGCGACCGAGTTCTACGACCACCTGCGCCGGCTGGAGGGCGTGGTGTGGAAGCTGGAGCGCGCCCAGTACTTCCACGAGCCCGACGCCCCGAGCTGGGTCGCGATGATGAACGGAGATTGGGATCGGTCGCTCGCGCTGATACGCGAGACGAACTTCGCCGACGATCTGCCGCCCCGGGCCGAACTGCGACGGCTGCGGATCGTCGAGATGCCGCCGACGCCCTACCTGCAGTGGGAGATCGTCCTGCTCGCGGCGCGTACGAAGGCGGGCGAGCGGGCACGGGCGCTGCACGCCCAATCCGTGCGGCATCTGGAGCGCCACGCGCCGCTGCCCGAGCTGGTGATCTTGAATCCCACCCTGATGTACGAGGTCCTCTACGACGAGATCGGCGCCCATGTGGGCGCGCGGCGGATCACCGACGGCACGCTGATCGACGGCTGCGCCCGGCTGATCGCCGAACTCTACGCCGGTGCCGAGGACATGGTGGCCTTCCACGACCGTGAGGTGGCGCACCTGCCCCCGCCGGTCGCCGGCCGGATCCCGTCCCGTCCCGGCCAGCCCTGACCCTCCGGAGACGGTGGTGCGGGGATCAGGACCCGCACCGCCGGTGCTCCTCCAGCGCCGCGCGCAGGGTGGCGAGCGTCGCGGCGGTGCGGGCGAGCTCGGCGGCCGGGACCACGGCGGTGCGGGCGGCCAGCTCGTCGCGTACGGTCGGGCGGGCCGCGGCCAGGAGCCGGGCGCCCTCCGGCGTGAGGCTGAGTACGGAGGACCGCCGGTCGTCCGGATGCGCCGCGCGCACGCACAAGCCCGCGCTCTCCAGCCGGTCCACGCCCTTGCTCACGGCTCCGACGGTGATCCCCACCTCGCGCACGATGTCGAGCACCCGGCAGCCGGGACGGCCGTCGATGATGTCCAGGAACTCGAACTGTCCCAGGCCGATGCCGTGCTCGGCGCGCAGCCGGTCGCTCACCGCGTTGTATAGCCGGGTCTCGACGCGGACGAGATCGGTGAACAGGCGAGTGATGTCCGTCACATCGGCCAGAACATTAGATTCCGAGGAATCATCTTCCCGGGAATCGGGTTGACGGCCACATGTGCATTCCACGGAATGCATCCTGTCATACCCGAAATCCCGGAGGTCCGGATGACCCGTCAGCAGCGTGAGGCCGTCGACGCCCTGCTCCGCAACGCCCCCGTTCACCCGAACCCGACCCTGGCCGAGCAGCGCGCGGGATTCACCCTCGCCCTCTCCCGTCCCCTGCCCGACGACGTCGCCGTGGACGAGACGGTGCTCGCCGGCCGTCCCGCGCTGGACCTGACTCCGGCCGCCGCCGGCCGCGGGCGGCTGCTCCACTTCCACGGCGGCGGCTACATCCTGGGGTCGCCCGGCGCGCTCGCGGGGCTCACCGCCCAGCTCGCGCGTCGTGCCGGGCTGCGGGCGACGTCCCTCGACTACCGGCTGGCCCCCGAGCATCCCTTCCCCGCCGCGGTGGACGACGGCCTGGCCGCCTACCGGGCGCTGCTCGAGGCGGGCGTGCGACCGGAGGAACTGGTGCTCGCCGGAGACTCCGCGGGCGGCGGGCTGGTCATCGCCACCCTGGTCGCGGCCCGCGACGCCGGCCTGCCGCAGCCGGCGGGCGCCGTCGTCTTCTCCCCCTGGGTCGACCTGACGCTCGGCGGGGAGAGCATGCACACGAAGAAGGACGCCGACCCGATCTTCACCCCGGAGGCGATCCGGGCGTACGTCGCCCCCTACCTTGCCGGTCAGGATCCCGCCCACCCGCTGGCGAGCCCCGTGCTCGCCGACCTGCGGGGCCTGCCCCCGCTGCTGGTGCAGGCCGGTTCGAACGAACTCCTGCTGGACGACGCCGTCCGGCTCGCCGGGCGCGCGGCCGCCGACGAGGTGGACGTCACGTTGCGGGTCTGGCCGCAGGTGCCGCACGTCTTCCAGGTCCACTTCGGCCGCCTGGACGAGGCCGACGAGGCGCTCGACGAGGCCGCCCGCTTCCTGTCCGCCAGGGTGCGGGCCGGGCGGAAGGCGGACCGGTCTCCGGGCGAGAACCCGGGCGCGGGCCGCTCCTGAGACGCGCCCGCCCGAGCCGGCGATGCGGGGCTCAGGCCCCGTGCCGCCGAGGCTCCTCCGGCGGCGCGCCCCGCCGGGACGCCGCGGCCGGGCGCAGGCGGGCCATCTCGGCCGCGATGGCCTCCAGCCTCCAGTGGGCGTTCAGCCCGCTGGTGTTGGGCAGCCCCCACGGCGCCGCCCCGCCGACCGTCTCCTCCCGCGGGCCGATCCGGGCGTCCGGGCGCGCGAAGTGATGACCGGTCGATGGCGGAAACCGAAGGCTCGACGGCCGACCGGGAGGCCCGGGGCGGGCCGGAGGCTCAGTGGAACGGCCGCGCCACCTCGTCGAGGGCCTGCTCCATGATCTGAGAGAGCGGGCGGGCCTCCTGCTCCTCGATCCAGATGTGGGTCGCGATGCGCAGCGCGACGAGGAAGGCCGCGGCCATGATCCGGGCCTTCAGGTCGGCGCCCGGCTCCGCCTGCCCGTCGCGGTCGGAGATCGCCTGGACCAGTTCCCTTTCCAGCGCGGCGTGGTTGGCGAGCTGCCGGGCGAGCAGGGACGGGTGGCGCCGGGTGAGCGTGGTGCGCACCGCCCACTCCCTGTCGGGTTCGCCCACGTCCCGCAGCATCTCGCGTACGGCGCCGCGCAGCGCCTGCCAGCCCGACTCCTCGGCGGGCCGCTCGCGCACCGCCCGCACCATGTCGCGGATGCGCTGTTCCTCGCCGTACAGGAGGGCGTCTTCCTTGCTGCCGAAGTAGTTGGAGAACGTCCGGCGCGAGATGTTGGCGGCCTCGACGATGTCCTCCACCGTGACGTGGTCGAGCCCGCGCTCCACGGCGAGCCGCAGCGTGGCCTTGTGGATCGCCTGCCGCGTCTCGGCCTTCTTCCGCTCGCGCAACCCCGGCGTCGTCTCCATGGTGAGGTCAGCTTAGCCCGCGAAATCTTGCCCACAGGGCAAAGTTGCCCACTGGGCATGTATTGTGGAGTGGTAATCCCCCTTCGCACTCGCATTGGAGGCTGCGCGTGAGCGCACAAACGCTGCCGGAGACGGGGGCCAAGGGCCACCGGCAGGTGCTCGAAGCGCTGAGCGGCCTGCTCCTCGTCCTATTCCTCGCGATGCTCAGCAGCACGATCGTGTCGGTGGCGCTGCCGCAGATCATCGGAGCGCTGAACGGCACCCAGTCGCAGTACACCTGGGTGGTCACCGCGGCCCTGCTCACCACGACCGCCTCGACCCCCATCTGGGGCAAGCTGGCCGACCTGTTCAGCAAGAAGCTGCTGCTCGAGATCGCCATCGGCATCTTCCTAGTGGCCTCGCTGGCCTGCGGCTTCGCCCAGAACACGCCGATGCTGATCGTCTTCCGCGCGGTCCAGGGCTTGGGCATGGGCGCGCTGCAGATCCTGGTGCAGGTGATCATCGCGGCCATGATCAGCCCGAAGGAGCGGGGCAAGTACAACGGCTACCTCGGCGCGGTCATGGCCGTGGCGACGGTCGGCGGGCCGCTGCTGGGCGGGTTGATCACCGACACGTCCTGGCTGGGCTGGCGGTGGTGCTTCTTCCTGCCGATCCCGTTCACCGCGATCGCACTGATCGTTTTGCACCGTACGCTCGACGTCGTATCGGTCCGCCGTCCCGGCACGTCGGTGGACTACCCCGGCGCGCTCCTCATCGCCGTCGGCGTGAGCATCCTGCTCATCTGGGTCACCTTCGTCCGCAACTCCTTCGACTGGATCTCCTGGCAGACCTTCGTCATGGTCGGCGCCTCGGTGGTGCTGCTGGGCATCGCCGTCTGGGTGGAGTCGGTGGTCCGGGAGCCGGTCGTCCCGCTGCACGTCGTCCGGCGGCGCACCCCGGCCCTGGCGATCCTCGCCAGCCTGGCGGTGGGCATGGCCATGTTCGGCGGCGCGGTCTTCCTCGGCCAGTACTTCCAGATCGGCCGGGGCTACTCCCCCACCGAGGCGGGCCTGCTCACGATCCCGCTGATGCTCGGCGTCCTCGTGTCGTCCACGATCTCGGGGCGGATGGTGTCCCGCAGCGGGCGGGTCAAGCCCTACATCTTCGTCGGCTCGATCGTGCTCGCACTCGGTTTCCTCGCCCTGTCCTCCATCGACCACGACACCTCGCTGGTCGTCGTCGGCGGCGGGATGCTGGTGGTCGGCGCCGGCGTCGGCATGTCCATGCAGAACCTCGTGCTGGCCGTGCAGAACACCGTCCCGCTGCGCGAGCTGGGCGCGGCCAGCGGCGCCGTCACGTTCTTCCGTTCGCTGGGCGGCACCATCGGCGTCTCGGTCCTGGGCGCGGTGCTGGCCAACCAGGTCACCGAGAACATCACCACCGGCCTGGCCAAGGCCGGCATCCGGGTGCCCGCGTCCATGAGCGGTGGCGGCGGCAGCCTCAACATGAACGCGCTGCCCGAGCCGATCCGCACCATCGTGCGCGCCGCCTACGGCGACGCCACCGGCCACATCTTCCTGATCTCGGCCGGCATCGCCGTCGTCGGCATCATCGCCGTGCTGTTCCTCCCGCGGGTGCGGCTGCGCGACAGCGTGGATCTCGCCGAGCCCGCCGCCGAAGCGGAGGCCCCCGCGGCGGCCGAGCCGCGCTGAGCCCCGTCCGCGGCCCGCGCC
>JADGHC010000158.1 GCA_019689655.1 Microbispora sp. | reverse complement strand
GGCCCGGCAGTCGGCCCGGCGGCCGGCCACGGCCCGGGCGTGCCGGACAGCAGCCCCGAAACGGGCCCCGGGAACGCCGCGGAGAACGGCCCACCGGCGGGAGCGGAGATCGGCCCGGGGAACGCCCCGATGCAGGGCGCGGAAGCCGGCCCGCCGCCGGTCATGGGCACGTCCCCGCACCCGGCGGCACCTCCCGTCGTGGAGACGAGCACACCTCCCGGCACGGGCACCTATCCGGGCGCGCCCGTGCAGGCGGCGCCGCCTCCCGTCGTGGACGCGGGTGCGCCTTCCGGCACCACGGGCACGCATCCGGGCATGGTCACGCACCCGGCGCCGCCTCCAGGCCCGGAGACGGCCGGTGCAGGCGCGTACCCGGGCGCGGCCATGCCGCCGGCGGCGCCTCCCGCCGTGGACACTGGCGTGCCTCCCGGCATGGGCACATATCCGGGGATGGCCATGCAGCCGCCGCCTCCCGGCGCGGCCCCGGGCACACGTCCCGGCATGGAGACGGACTTTTCCGGCGGCTCGGAAGCGGGCACGTACGGCCCGCCGGACAGCGGACCCAATCCGGGCGGGGAGGTGTGACCTGATCGTGAGCGAAGCTGAGGAGATCCTGGTACGCCGTGACCAGGCGGGCGGCGTGGCCACGATCACGCTCGACTCGCCGCGCAACCGCAACGCCCTGTCGTCCCGGCTGCTGCGGCAACTGGACGAGGCGCTGTCGTGGGCGCTGGGCGAGCCCGCCGTACGGGTGATCGTGCTGACCGGCACCGGGCCGGTGTTCTGCGCGGGCGCGGACCTGAAGGAGCAGCGCGGCGGAGGGGCGCCGGTCACCGCGTCGTTCCCCGACATCATGCTGCGGATCTGGGAGAGCCCGAAGCCGGTCGTGTGCCGCCTGAACGGCACGGCCCGTGCGGGCGGTCTCGGCCTGGTGGCGGCCTGCGACTTCGCCATCGCCCCGGCGTCCGCGTCGTTCGCCTTCACCGAGGTACGGCTCGGGGTGGTCCCCGCGATGATCGCGGTGACCTGCCTGCGCCGGCTGAACCCCCGGGCCGCGGCCGAATACTTCCTCACCGGCGAGGTCTTCACCGCCGAACGCGCGGTGGAGATCGGCCTGCTGACCAAGGCCGTACCGGAGGAGGACCTCGACGCGACCGTGGCGCACTACACCGGCATGCTGCTGCGCGGCGGTCCCGAGGCGCTGGCGATCACCAAGCGGCTCGTACGCGAGGTGCCGCTTATGCCGGTCGAGGAGGGGTTCCGCGCGATGGCCGCGCTGTCGGCCGAGCGCTTCACCTCCGAGGAGGGGCAGGAGGGCATCCGCGCGTTCGCGGAGAAACGACCCGCCGCCTGGGTCCCCGCCGAGGTCGCCGCCGCGCGTACGGCGGGAACCGAGGGCGAGACCTCGCGCCGGACGAGCCCGCCGGACGCCGACGCGGAACGCCCCGGTGGCACGGCCGCATCCGGAGAGGCCGGGTGATGACGGCTCCGGCCGGGCGGCCGGAACCGTTGCGGATCGCCAACTGCAGCGGCTTCTACGGCGATCGCCTCTCGGCCGCCAAGGAGATGGTCGAAGGCGGGCCGATCGACGTGCTGACCGGCGACTGGCTGGCCGAGCTCACCATGTCGATCCTCGCCGGCAACCGGCTCAAGGGCCGCCCCGGGTACGCCCGTACGTTCCTCACGCAGATGGAGCAGGTTCTCGGCACCTGCCTCGACCGGGGCATCAAGGTCGTCGCCAACGCGGGCGGCCTCGATCCGGCCGGGTGCGCCGAGGCGGTCGCGGCCCTGGCCGGCAAGCTCGGGCTGCGTGCGTCCGTCGCCCACGTCACCGGCGACGACCTCATGCCGCTGGCCGAGCCGCCGGTCAACATCGACACCGGCGAGACCCTGCGCGCGACCCCGCTCACCGCCAACGCCTACCTCGGCGGCCGGCCGATCGCGGTGGCGCTGGAGCACGGCGCGGACGTCGTCGTGACCGGGCGGGTCACCGACGCGGCGCTGGTCACCGGGCCCGGAATGTGGTGGTTCGGCTGGGAACCCGGCGACCTCGACCCGCTGGCCGGTTCCGTCGTCGCCGGGCATGTGATCGAGTGCGGCTGCCAGGCGACCGGCGGCAACTACGCCTTCTTCGAGGAGGTGCCGGACCTCGCCCACTGCGGCTTTCCCATCGCCGAGCTGTACGCCGACGGGTCGAGTGTGATCACCAAGCACCCGGGCACCGGCGGACTGGTCTCGATCGGAACCGTGACCGCCCAACTGCTGTACGAGATCGCCTCGCCCCGCTACCTCGGACCTGACGTGACCGCCCGGTTCGACACCGTACGGCTGGAGCAGGAGGGTCCCGACCGCGTCAGGATCAGCGGGGTGCGCGGCGAGCCCCCGCCGGACACGCTGAAGGTCGCCGTCACCTACCTCGGTGGCTACCGCAACACGATGACCCTCGTGCTCACCGGCCTCGACATCGCCGCCAAGGCCCGGATCGCGCAGGAGGCGATCTGGGCACGCGTCCCCCGCGAGTCGTTCGAGCAGGTCCACGTGGAGCTGACTCCCCTCGGCGCGGACGGCGCGGGCGCGGCGGCGCCCGGCCCGGAAACCGGCGGACACCCGGCCCCGGGCGGCGCGGGCGGCGTGACCACAGACGGTGTGGGCGCGGCCCCGACCGCGCTGTTGCGGATCACGGTCATGGACCCCGATCCACGCAAGGCCGGGCGGGCGTTCTCCTCCGCCGTGGTGGAGACCGGGCTGGCGAGCTACCCCGGCTTCTACGGCCTGACGCCGCCCGGCGACGCCTCCCCCTACGGTGTCTTCTGGCCCTCCACGATCGACGCGCGGGCCGTGCTCCCGGTGGTGACCGTGGGCGGAGCCCGCGTCGAGGTGCCGTACACCCCGCCGCCCGGGCCGGTGCTGGGCGAGCAGGCGGGCGGGCCGCCGCACGACGACGCCGGCGTTCCGCCGTACGACGGGGACCTGACGGCCGGGCCGGTCGTGCCGCTCGGCACGGTCGTGGGCGCCCGTTCGGGCGACAAGGGCGGCGACGCCAACCTGGGCGTCTGGGTGCGCGACCCCGCCCGGTATCCGTGGCTCGCGGCGTTCCTCACCGCCGACCGGCTCAGGGAGCTGCTGCCGGAGGTCGGCGGCCTGCCGATCGAGCGGTACGAACTGCCGAACCTGCACGCGCTCAACTTCGTGATCCGTGGGCTGCTCGGCCGGGGCGTGGCCGCGAGCCCGCTGCTCGACGCCCAGGCGAAGGCCCTCGGGGAGCGGCTTCGCGCCGTATGCGTGCCCGTTCCGCCGTGACTAGGATTGCCCGCGATCGCCGCGAATCGGGGGAAGAAGGACATGCGACTGCGCTTTCTCGGCTCCACGTCGGAAGCGGGGGCCTGCCCGTCCCTCTACGAGACCGACCGCGGCACGATCGTCGTACAGGGTCCGGAGGCTGCGGACCGCGAAGCCCGCGCCGGCCTGCGCCATGCGCCCGACGGGGAAACCGCGGTCGAGATGCCGGGGGATCCCCGCGTCGAGGTCGCCCGGCGAGTCCTGCCCGAGCACGATTGAGGACCGCCGTCTGGCATGATCCGGCGTGCCGGGTCTACCTTGGACCGCACCACGGCCGGAGGTGGGAGTGAGCGGTTTCCATCAGGCCCGCATGGATCTGGGAGCCCAGCTACGCCGGTTGCGGGAGAACGCCCGCCTGTCCGGAAAGGACCTCGCCGAGCGGCTGCGCTGGCAGCCGTCGAAGGTCTCGCGGATCGAGAACGCCCGCCAGACCGCCACCGAGGACGACGTGGCCCTGTGGGGGAAGGCGGTGGAGGCCGACCCGGAGACGATCGACGGCCTGATCCGGCAGGCGGCCGGGCTGCTGGAGCGGCAGGACTCCTGGCGGCAGCGGCACAGGAACGGTCTGGCCGCGCTGCAGGATGACGTCCGTGACCTGGAGGCGCGTACCCGGCTGTTGCGCGCCTTCGAGCCGGGCGTGGTGATCAGCTTGCTGCAGACCACCGAGTATGCCAGGCACATCTTCGGCAAGGTCAGACGGGTGCACGGCGCGTCGGCCGACGACGTGGACGACGCGATCCGCGTCTGCATGCGGCGCCAGGAGATCCTGTACGACCCGACGCGCCGGTTTCGGTTCGTCATGCCGGAGGCGGTGCTGCGTTACCGGCTCGCCCCCCCGGACGTGATGCGCGGCCAGCTCGACCGGCTGATCGCGGTGACCACGCTGCCGAACGTGGAGTTCGGGCTGCTGCCGTTCGACGCGCCGTTGCCGTCCGCCCTGATGAACTCGTTCTGGATCTACGACGACTGCATGGTCGGGGTGGCGACCAGGACCAGGGATCTGCTGCTGCGCGACGCCGAGGACGTCGCCTTCTACGCCCAGGCGTTCGAGGAGTTCTGCGACGTGGCGGCCTTCCACGACGACGCGAGGGCCCTGATCGTCCGCGCCCTCGACGACTACGCCCGCCCGCGCTGACCCCGTCACCCGGCGCGATCGCTGTATATACGCTGGACCCGCGGCGTCGGCGGGGATACGACGCCGACCGCCCGCAAGTGAGATCACTCTCGCACCCATCAGCGATAGCTTCGAACAGTGAAACAACTACTGTTTCGGATTGGCGATGGCCTGCGTCGGCGCATCCAGCGCCGAGCTCACCGCGCCGGCCGGTCTGTCAACATGATCGACGGAGAGATCCTCGTGAGGGGCGTCGCCGACGAGGTGCTCGACGCACGAGCCGAACTGCGCGCCCGGGCCCGCCGCCTGGGCGTCCTCGCGGAGGGTTGTGTGCCAAAGGTACCGGGAGTGACCAGCGCCGACCGCGAGCGCACACTCAAAACGACCGAGGGCATCGGCCCCATCCTCGACCGGCTCTGGGCCGAAGGGCGCTGACCACTGCCATGCTTACTCATGTCCACTGCCGGACAGGTCCCCAACCACGGTTGAGGGACGTACTGGAAGGGAAGGCAGTGGCGGAGCGCAACCGGCGATTCCGTAGACGGGGACGACGATCCACACCCGCCGGGTCCTGCAGGACGCCCCCGCCGCCGTTCCGGACACCGTTGTCACGCTCATGCCGACTCCTCGCCTGACGGTTCGGAGCCACATGAGCGGAGAGTGCTGTGCCTATCGATTCGCTCGCTCATGCGCCCACGCTCTCGGACCGGGATGGGACGGCCCTGAGGCGTTCATCAAGGCCACATGAATCCCAGGGCTGTAGCCGCCCGGGCCACTGGCGGCTACAGCCCTGGCCCCGCGCCCAGAGATCTGAAGGAGAACACCCTCTGCCGGGCGCAGAGCGGGTATCGGGGCACCGTGTGCCTTGCCCAGTCACGGAGACCACCCGATGTGGCATCGCCCCGCTCCGGGCCTCCCCGACGTCCGAATCAGACGGCGGTGTCCACGTCAGGAGCGTCGTCGGTCGCGGTCGTCGGAAGGGAGTGGACGGAGCGCTCTGACGCCGCGGACTCGATCAACTCGTGACTGCCGAGGTGCCTCGTCGTCTGCTCGACGGCGCGCAGTTCGCGCAGCTGGGTCTCGACGAGCTTCAACGTGTGGAATTTGCGGGCCGTGACCAGCACCCGGCCCTCCATCGACCCCACCGTCTCGTTGTACGACTTCACCGCGCGGTCGAGCGCGTTACCAAGCTTGTCCAGATGGCCGCCCATCACCGACAGCCGCTTGTAGAGCTCTCGACCGAGCTCGTACACCTGCTTCATGTTGTCCTGCAGCGCGGCCTGGGTCCACGCGTAGGCGATCGTGCGCAACATGGCGATCAACGAGGTCGGCGTCACGATGAGGACCTGCTTGCTGACGGCGTATTCCAGCAGGGTCGGATCGTGCTCCAGCGCCGGCTGGAGAAGAGCGTCGCTCGGAACGAACAGCACGACGAACTCCGGCGAGGCGACATTGCGGAAGTACTCCTTGCTGCCGAGAGTGTCCACGTGCTTGCGCAGCTGCCGCGCGTGGTCTGACCAGTGCCTCTTCGCCTCGGCCTCGTCGGAGGCTTCGATCGCCCTGATGAACGCGTCCATGGGGGCCTTCGCGTCCACGATCACGTGCTTGCCGCCCGACAGGTGAATCAGCATGTCGGGCCGCACCGTGGTCTCCTCATCGACGACCTGCACCTGAGAGTCGAAGTCGCAGTGCTCGACGAGACCGGCCAGTTCGGCAGCACGCTTGAGGTGCATCTCCCCCCACTGACCACGGACCTGCGGCTTCTTCAGCGCCTCGACCAGCTTGCGGGTCTCCTCACGCGTCCGGACCCCTTCCTCCGCCAGGCGCGCCAGCTGATCGTTGAGCTTGGCCTCCGCGGCGGCACGGGTGGTGCTGAATTCCCTGAGCTGCTGATCCATCAGTGCCAGCTGGTCCTTGACGGGCTTGCTGACCGCGCCGAGCGACGCCTCCGCCCGTGCGACCAACTCGTCCTGGGACTGCTTGAGCATTTCCGCGGTGGTGGCGCGGAGCGTCTCCTCCAGCAGCCGGTTGTTCTGTTCCCGGGTCTCGTCGAGCTCCTTGCGCACCGCTTCGAGCCGGGCGGCCTGCTCCAGCAGGCCCTGCTTCTGCGCCGAGATTTCGCCGAGCTGCCTCTTGAGTTCCTGAATCTCGTCGCGAAGCTCGGACTCCTTGGCCTGTAACGACGCGATCGTCAGCTGAGCGTCATGGTAACGGCGGTCGACCTCAGCGAAACGCTTCTTCTCGGTATCCAGGGACACCTTCAAGCCTTCGGCCTCGGCCTGCCAGCGGCTCAGCTCCTCACGGGCCGCCTCGAACTTGGCCTCCAACCCGGCGAAATCCTCGCTGAGCGTCTTGAGCTCCGTAAGGGTGGCGGTGTGCTTCCGCTCGAAGTCGGCGGCGCGCTCCTGCGCCTTGTCGCGTCCCGAGCGGAGATCGTCCATCTGTGCCTGGGCCTGGCGGTGCTGTTCCTGGGCGACCTTGAGGTCGGCGCGTTCGGCGGCGGTACGGCTGCGGGCGACGAGGTAGGCGATCGCAGCGCAGGCGAGGGCGAACAGGATCGACAACAGCATGGGGAATCTCCTTGTGGTATGCCGCGCGGGTCCGCTGAGGACCCGCAAGGGGGAAGTCGCAGTGACCGGAGAGTGGCCGTCGTGGGAGAAGCACGGCCCCGGCGGAACAGATCCTCTTCTGAAAGAGGAGGGAGATAGGCTCGGCTCCGTCAGCCGCGATCGCTCTCAGACGCAGGCCGCCGAAGCATTCGGATGTGCTCTCGTGTAGACGCACGGTTTACACACATCCGGTTCGGAGACGGATACGAAGCGACGCCGACCGCGTTCAGCCGACGCGCTTCCAGGGCTGGCACCGCTTGGTCTCGAAGTACTCACCCTTCTTGAGGGTGACGCGCGCCGGACCGGTGATGTTGTCGTTGGCGATGATCGCGCTGAATTCGCCCGTCGCGTTCCTCAGCCGGGCCCAGTAGCAGGCGAAGCCGCCGTCCGTGCCCATCGTCTTGTACGTCCCGGGCTTGATGTCCTCGCCGACGAGGTACTGGCCGTCGCCCGCGATGGTCGTCGCGGGGCCGGTCTCCTCCGTCTCCTGTGTCGGCTCGGCCTGCGAGGCGACCGTCTCCGTGACGGTGACCGTGGGTGCGGGTTCGGCCTCTTCCGTCACCGTGACCGTGGGCCGCGGCCCCGCGACGGCCTCCGTCTGCGTACCACCGCTGGCACCGATGCCGACACCGAGGAACAAGGCGACCAGCGCCGTCGCGCCGTACGACAGCCAGCGCCTTCCGCCCCGCGGAGGCCGGGGAGCGTGCGCCGGCGCGGAGTGCCATGCACCCGGGACATGGCCGCCGGGCATCTGCCCGCTCGGGTGCGGAGAAGAGTGCGGGTGGTACGGCTGACCGGGCTGAGGGCCGAACGGGTTGGGGTGCGACATCGTTGGAAGTCCTCTCGCGTGCAGGGGAAACCGGCAATCCAGCGGCTCTCGCGAGTCACTGGAGCTCGGTGGGCTGTTGATCGAGGACTGTGACAGAAATCGGCGCAGCATGAATGTAGATCTCTTGATAACCCCTGTTATCAGTCATTCATAGCGATAGCTTCAACTTTGCCGCTAAGGTGCTGATCACATCGATCCGTGATCGACCCTGGTTCGGACGCGGCGGAGAGGGGGTGGTAACGATGAACGAGGGCGTCCGCTGGTCGATCTCTTACGCCGAGATCGCGACATTAGCGGAAGTGCGCCGTCCCGTGGTCACCACTTGGGCTCGCCGGCATACGGATTTTCCGGAGCCGATCAGGCGGGAGGCCGGTCGCCCGCTCTTCGACGGACGCGAGGTGGTGGACTGGCTGCTGGCCACCAACCACGGCAATGCATCCCCTCGTAAGCTTCGTGCGGAACTGGCGCTGCACACTCTGGCCGGCTGGCGCGACCGTCTTCCCGCCCAAGTCCTGGTGAACGCGCTCACCGCACTCATCTGTCTGCGACAGCAGCAAGACGCGCCGCTCGCCGACTTTGATTGGGCGTCCATCCTTAGGCAGGCTGGCCGTTTCGATGCCGAGGACACGTTCCTCCACACGGAGCTGCGCGCGCTCGCCGGGCCGGCTATGGCGCACGATGCGGAACGCGTCGGCACGGCTCTGGCAGCGCTCGCCGACGAACTGGTCGAAGCCGCCTACACGCCCGCCGAAGCCTTCGACTGGGTGCTCGGCGCACGCCGCCGTCTGGGCGCCATCGAGTTGATCGCCGACGAGCCCGCACCCGTGCTCGCCGAGGCACTCGCCCGGCTCTGCGGGATTGCCGAGATGGGAGATGGCGCGATCCTCACCACGCCGTACGCCCGCAGCGGCGATCTACTGGCGGCCATGCATGCGCAGGCTGCCCCCGATGCCGGTCACACATACCTTGCCGCCGACCCTGATCCGGCTTTTACCCGCCTGGTACGCCGCCGGATGCTCGTGCGCGAGGTCTACGAGTTTCAGCTGGACGTGACCGTAGGCACGGAACTCGCCCTCGATGACTGGGGCGACCCCGATGTCGTGCTGTGCGCGCTGCCGTACGAGCCCGGCGAGACCCGAGACGCACTGACCGTGCTTGAGCGGGTCGAGGCGCTCACCGACCTGCTCGACGTCGGGCGCACCGCAGTCGTGTTGGGCCCGGCCGACGCTCTGGTCCGCCCGCTCACGCCGCATAGTGACGCGGACCGGCTTCGCCGATCGTTCCTGTCAAACGGTCTGCTCAAGGCGGTGGTGAGCTTGCCCGACGGGGCGTTCCCTTATCGGCCGGGCTACCGCACCGCCATATGGGTGCTCACCCGCACGCCGGAGAGGGAGCGGCACGGCATGGTCCTGCTCGCCGACCTGTCCGCCCGGCCGCTCACCGAGCAGGCTCTCGACTCGCTCGTAGAAGACGTGCACATCTTCCGATCGGCAGGCTGGCAGAACGACCGCAGGCACACACCCCGGCACGCGGTGATCCTGCCGGCCAAGGTCCTCGACGATCGGCCCGGCACCGCCTTCACGCCGCAACATCGGCCACAGGAGAGCCGTTACACCCGTGCCGTCATCGAACGGCCCGAGCGCATCTCCCGGCTGGAAATCCGCCTGAGCGAGCTGGTCGAGCAGGCCCACCAGGAGCTTTACGGTCCCGATGGTCAGGTGGAGTTGCGTACGCTCGCCGCTCTCCGAACCGAAGATCGGCCAGTGCGGCGCACGACGGTCGGGCGCATGCTGCGAGAGCGCCGTCTTCGCCGTCTCCCCGGTCACCGCATCAAGGATGAACACCTCATCTCAGACGGCGGTTACGCGGTTCTCACCCCCTCGGAGGTCGTCGGCGCCGTCCCTGTTGGCGGTCGGCGCATCGACCCTCTGGTATTAACGGCCGCATACGAGCATGCGAACCTCACCCAGCCCGGAGACGTCATCGTCACGTCCACCCCCGACTTCGGGGTGTACGTCGACGAGGAAGGGCTCTGCGTGGTCGCCTACCCGGCTCGTATCCTGCGGGTCCGGCCCGACGCCGAGCGTCCGGTGCGCCCTCGGGTGCTGGCGGCGCTGCTGCGGGCCGCGGCCGCCGAACACGGCCGCGTCAGCGGCGCCGTACGGCCGTCCAGACGCCTCGAAGACCTGCTCATCCCCGATCTCACCCCGGATGAGGCCGAACGATACGACGCTCTTCTCGCCGAGATCGGACGGCGCGACGCGCTTCTGCGGGCGCAGATCGCCGCGCTGGAGGATCTGAACCGTCTTACCGCCACCGGACTCGTCGACGGCACCCTCACGCTTCTGCCCACACCCCACACCGTTTGAAGGAGAAGGCCACCCCGATGCCCCCTGCCAAGAAATCCGCCGGCGCTCAGGCGGAGCTGTTCAGCGCGTCCAGCACCAAGGAGATCCGCGACATCCTCTGGAAGACGGCCGACAGGCTCCGCGGCTCGCTGGACGCCGCCCAATACAAGGAGTTCGTCCTCGGTCTGATTTTCCTCAAGTACGTCTCCGATGCCTTCGAGGAGCGCCGCACCGAGCTGGCCAAGGAGCTCGCCGAGGAGGGCATCGCCGAGGAGCGGGTTGAGGAGTTCCTGGAGGACCGGGACGAGTACGCCGGACACAACGTCTTCTGGGTCCCCGAGGAGGCGCGCTGGTCGTGGATCGCCGCACATGCCAAGAGCAAGGCTGTAGGCCTGCTGTTGGACAACGCCATGGATGTGATCATGCGCGAGAACGCCGCGTTGACCGGCGTTCTGCCGAAGATCTTCAACCAGGATCGGGTGGACCAGAAGGTCCTCGCCGGGCTGGTCGACCTCATCAGCGACGCCCGATTCTCCGGCAACGGCGACAAGCCGGCGCAGGACGTGCTGGGTGAGGTCTACGAGTACTTTCTCGGCAACTTCGCCCGCGCCGAGGGCAAGAAGGGCGGCGAGTTCTACACCCCGCGCAGCGTCGTTCAACTGCTGGTGGAGGTGCTGGAGCCGTATGAGGGGCGGGTGTACGACCCGTGCTGCGGCTCGGCCGGCATGTTCGTCCAGGCCGGCAAGTTCATCGAGGCCCACGCGGGCAACAAGTCGGACATCTCCGTGTACGGCCAGGAGCTCAACGAGCGGACCTGGCGGTTGGCCAAGATGAACCTCGCCATCCACGGCATCGACGGCAACCTCGGCCCGCGCTGGGGTAACACCTTCGACGACGACAAGCACCCTGATCTCAAGGCCGACTTCATCCTGGCCAACCCGCCGTTCAACATCAAAGACTGGCCGCGCAACGAGTACGACCCCCGGTGGAAGTACGGCGTGCCGCCGAAGAGCAACGCCAACTACGCCTGGCTGCAGCACATCATCAGCAAGCTGGGTGAACGCGGTACGGCCGGCGTGGTCCTGGCTAACGGGTCCATGAGCTCTCAGCAGAACGGTGAGGGCGAGATCCGCAAAGCGCTGGTGGAGGCAGACCTAGTGGCGTGCATGGTCGCGCTGCCGCCGCAGCTCTTCCGGACGACACAGATCCCGGCCTGCCTTTGGTTCCTCGCGAAAGACAAGTCCCCGCAGGGCGGCAAGCGGCTGGCCGAGCGGCGCGGCGAGATCCTCTTCATCGACGCTCGGAACATGGGCGAGATGGTGGACCGGACCGAGCGCGTTCTGACGGACGCGGACATCGCGAAGATCGCGGGCGTGTACCACGCTTGGCGGGGCACCGCTTCGGCGCGCGAGGCCGGGCTTGTGTACGCCGACGAGCCGGGCTTCTGCTTCTCGGCCGACTTGGAGACGGTTCGCTCGCACGGCTACGTGCTCACCCCAGGCCGTTACGTCGGCGCACCCGAAACCGAGGAGGA